>NZ_JBJJLR010000066.1:0-22984 GCF_046230975.1 Pseudomonas sp. KCJK9058 | reverse complement strand
GCAGTTACTCGGGAGGGAGGGCCAGGCGCTGGCCAGCCATCAACAGCGACAGCCGCGCCAGGCCAATCCACGGCGAACCTTCAGCCTGCCCTTTGATCTGCGCATCGATTCGCTGGGCATCCTGCAGCAGTTGCGCCCAACGCTGCGCCGAGAGGCGCTGCAGGGCCTTGCTGACCAGCGGTCGGCGTTTGTCCCAGATGGGCGGGCGGGCCTGGCTGAACGCCTTGTCCAATGGCACGCCTTGGCTGAACTGCTGGGCTAGCCCCGCCAGTTGGCGCAGCTCACGGGCCAAGGCCCAGAGGATGACTGGCGGCTCCACACCTTCACCGCGCAAGCCTTCGAGCATGCGCAGGGCATGCGCAGCCTCGCCGTTGAGAATGGCATCGACCAGGCCGAAGACATCGAAGCGGGCGCTGTCGGCGACGGCAGCCTGCACGGTTTCCACGGTGATCTGGCTGCCTTCGGCCAGTAGCTTGAGTTTTTCGATTTCCTGCGCGGCTGCCAGCAGGTTGCCTTCCACGCGCGCGGCAATCAGGTCGACGGCATCACGCTGGGCCGACAGGCCGGCCTGTTGCAGGCGCTGGTTGATCCACTGCGGGAGCTGGTGCACATCCACCGGCCAGATCTGGATGAACTGGCAATGGGCGCCTTCTATCAATGCCTTGCCCCACTTGGTCTTCTGCGCACTGCTGTCGAGCTTGGGCAGGCTGATCAGCAGCAGCGTGTCTTCGGCGGGGTTGGCGCAGTATTCCATCAGGGCGGCGGCACCCTTGTCACCGGGCTTGCCCGAGGGCAGGCGCAGTTCCAGTAGGCGACGCTGGGCGAACAGTGACAGGCTTGCACCGGCCTGGAGCAGGGTGCCCCAGTCGAAGTTGGCGTCGGCACTGAATACCTGGCGTTCATCGAAACCTTGCTGACGCGCGGCATTGCGGATGGCGTCGGCGGCTTCCTGGCACAGCAGCGGGTCGTCGCCGCTGACCACGTAGACCGGTGCCAAGGCGCCTTGCAGGTGCTTGTTGAGTTGGGCGGGGGCAAGTTTCATGGGGAACAGGTGGGGCGCCCGAGGGCGCCCCTCGCGGGCTTAGTTGCCCGGTACTTCCAGTGGCGATTGCTGAGGCGTCTCGGCTTGCTGGCGGCGGGCAGCCTCCAGCGCGGCAGCTTCGGCTTTGGCGCGCTCGTCGGCTTTACGCTGCAACTCATCCAGCTGGGATGGGGACAGCATTTGCAAACGTACGACCATGGCGTTGATCAGGTCGCGGCGCATTTCTTCGCGGGCGCGTTTGGCTTCCTGCTCGGAGCCGGTGATGTTCGAGCCGTCACGCACGTAGACCTTGCGCACCTCCAGCTTGTCGCTCATCAGCTCCAGGTTGTTCAGGCCCAGGATGCTGTAATCCAGCTTGGTGGTCAGCTCGTACTCGGCGGTACGGTTGCCGCTGTTGTAGGTAGCCGAGCGCTCGCGCTCCTGTTCGTTGGTCAGCACCAGGCGATACGGTGCGCCGGCGTGCACGTTGACGCCGCTACGTTCCAGCACTTCACGGAGCTGGACCACGGTCGGGCCATAGGCATTGCGCGCGCTGACGTCCATTTCCTTTACGCTCAGCTCGGTGGAGCCGGTGCCGCGCAGCTGGAAACCGCAGGCGCTGAGCATGACCGCCAGGCCGATTACCAGCAAATTGCGTTTGATCATGTTGTTGCTCCCTTTTGGGCCTGTTCCGCCCACCCGCAGCCAATGCGGGTGGGCGTTTTCATCAGTTGGCGACGATGTTGACCAGCTTGCCCGGTACCACGATGACCTTGCGGATGGTCAGGCCATCGATGAAGCGCAGGACATTCTCGTTGCTGCGGGCAGCGGCTTCGACTTCTTCGCGGCTGGCAGCGGCAGGCATCTCGACCTGGCCGCGCAGCTTACCGTTGACCTGAACCACCAAGGTAATGGAGTCCTGCACCAGCGCCTGTTCGTCGACGCTTGGCCAGGCGGCATCGATCACCGAGCCTGCGTGGCCCAGGTGCTGCCACAGCGCGTGAGAGATGTGCGGAGTGATCGGCGCCAGCAGCAGGGTGACGGCTTCCAGGCCTTCCTGCAGCAGGGCGCGGTCCTGTTCGGTGGCTTGCGGGGCCTTTTCCAGCACGTTCATCACGGTCATCACCTGGGCGATGGCGGTATTGAACTTGTGGAACTGGCCCACATCGGTGCTGGCCTGCTTGATGGCCGCATGAATGGCGCGGCGGATGACCTTTTGCGCGTCGTCCAGGGCGGCAACATCCAGCTTGCCTGGCAGGCCCTGGCTGACGTGAGCCTGAGCCAGGCGCCAGACACGGCGCAGGAAGCGGCTGGCACCTTCGACGCCGGAGTCGGACCATTCCAGGCTCATGTCGGGCGGCGAGGCGAACATCATGAACAGGCGGCAGGTGTCGGCACCGTAGGCTTCGATCATGGACTGTGGGTCGACGCCGTTGTTTTTCGACTTCGACATTTTCTCGGTGCCACCGATTTCCACCGGCAGGCCGTCGGTCTTCAGGCGGGCGCCAATGATCTTGGCTTTGGCATCACGCTCGATTTCGACATCGGCCGGGTTGAACCAGTCCTTGCCGCCGTTGCTGGCAACGCGGTAGTAGGTCTCGGCGACCACCATGCCCTGGGTCAGCAGGTTCTTGAATGGCTCGTTCGAGGTGACCAGGCCTTCGTCACGCATCAGCTTGTGGAAGAAGCGCGCGTACAGCAGGTGCAGGATCGCGTGTTCGATACCACCGATGTACTGATCTACCGGCAGCCAGTGGTTGGCGGCTTTGGGGTCGACCAGGCCTTTGTCGTAGTTTGGCGAGGCGTAGCGGGCGAAGTACCAGGACGACTCGACGAAGGTGTCCATGGTGTCGGTTTCGCGCTTGGCCGCAGCACCGCATTTCGGGCAGCTGCATTCGTAGAATTCAGGCATGCGCGCCAGTGGCGAACCGGCGCCGTCCGGCACCACGTTCTCCGGCAGGGTGACCGGCAGCTGGTCTTCCGGCACCGGGACGTCGCCGCAGGACGGGCAGTGGATGATCGGGATCGGGCAGCCCCAGTAGCGCTGGCGGCTGATACCCCAGTCGCGCAGGCGGAACTGGGTACGCGATTTGCCCAGTTCCTTGCGGATCAGGGCCGCTTCGATGGCGTCGAAGGCGCCAGCAAAGTCCAGGCCGTCGAACTCGGCGGAGTTGATCAGCTGGCCGTGCTCGCCATAGGCGGCCTGCCACTCGCTGCCGACTTCATCGCCAGCGCTGGTGCGCACCACGGCCTTGACCGGCAGGTTGTACTTGTGGGCGAACTCGAAGTCGCGCTCGTCGTGGGCCGGCACGGCCATGACCGCGCCATCACCGTAGTGCATCAGCACGTAGTTGGCGACCCATACTGGCAGCTTCTCGCCAGTCAGCGGGTGCTCGACCAGCAGGGAAGTGGCCATGCCTTTCTTCTCCTGGGTGGCCATGTCGGCTTCGGCAACGCTGCCGCTCTTGCACTCATCGATGAACGCCTGCAGCGCCGGGTTGCCCTGCGCAGCCTGGGTGGCCAGCGGGTGCTCGGCGGCGACGGCGACGTAGGTGGCGCCCATCAGCGTGTCCGGACGGGTGGTGAAGACCTTGAGGGTGCCTTCGTGGCCGATGCTGGCCTGGTCGTACGGGAACTGGACTTCCATGCCGCGCGATTTGCCAATCCAGTTGCGCTGCATGGTCTTGACCTGCTCAGGCCAGCCCGGCAGCTCGTCGAGGCTCTCCAGCAGCTCGTCGGCGTAATCGGTGATGCGGAAGTAGTACATCGGGATTTCGCGCTTCTCGATCAGCGCGCCCGAACGCCAGCCACGGCCGTCGATGACTTGTTCGTTGGCCAGTACGGTCTGGTCCGCCGGGTCCCAGTTCACGGTACCGTTCTTGCGGTAGATGATGCCTTTTTCGAACAGGCGGGTGAACAGCCACTGCTCCCAACGGTAGTAGTCGGGTTTGCAGGTGGTGACTTCACGTGCCCAGTCGATGGCCAGGCCCAGGCTCTTGAGCTGGGTCTTCATGTAGTCGATGTTTTCGTACGTCCACTTGGCCGGGGCGACGTTGTTTTTCATCGCCGCGTTTTCCGCGGGCATGCCGAAAGCGTCCCAGCCCATCGGCTGCAGGACGTTCTTGCCCAGCATGCGCTGGTAGCGGGCAATCACGTCACCGATGGTGTAGTTGCGCACGTGGCCCATGTGTAGCTTGCCGCTCGGGTACGGGAACATCGATAGGCAATAGTAGGTGTCTTTGCCTGGCTGTTCGGTAACAGCGAACGATTGTTGCTCGTCCCAGAACTTCTGGGCGGCGGCTTCGATATCACGGGGCGTGTATTGTTCGTGCATGGCTACTTTTGGCTGAGAGAGAAGAGACCTTGTTCCAGGCAGCGGAACCTCGCTGCGTCCGGCACTCCGGTGTCGTTTAGAGTGAACGCCGTAGCATACAGCAGCGCCGCGCATCGTGGGAAACCTTCGTTGCGAATGGCCGCTGGTCGCGGCGCACGGCTGCTTTTTGCAGCGACGCTAAGCTCAGGTGTGGGGGGAGATATTCTTACCTTCAATGAGGTGAACGGATGGGAGAGACGCAGCTACCCGCAATCAGACCGGAGCTTTACGAGCGCCTGATCGACCGGCTTGGCCTGGCACTGGAAACGGCCAGGACCTCGGTGCGATTGCGCGACGAGATGCCAGCTGAGCTTGAGTTGCGTGGCTTGAGCCACGCAGAGTTCGAAGTGATCAAGGCCTACCTGGATTCCCTCCCGGAGCGCCACAATGCTGCTGTCGGCAGTTACCCACAAGCGGAGCCGACATCGGCCAAGATCATCTGGCTCAAGGACAAGAAACGCCCCGCCAGTACGGCGAGATCCAGGACGCTGCCACATCGCTAGCCGTTCAGGACGCCAGGCGCAGGCTATCGCGCGCCGGTTCTTCACTATCACACAACTCAAGATCGACGCCGGTACGCACTTGTTGACCGGCGTCGATCCTTCTAGGCTGCACGCCTGCCAAGGAGGTGTGGCCGATGCCGATCCGATTCTTCATCAAACAATGGCTGATGCCGCCGGGCGTGCTGTTCTTGCTGCTGCTTGCGGCATGGTGGCTGCGTACGCGGCGGCCGCGGTTGGCGGCGCTTTGCTTTAGCGTAGGGCTGGGTGGCCTGTGGTTGATGAGCCTGCCGCTGGTGGTGCAGGAAACCGCCCGTGTGCTGGAAAGTGAGCCGCCGCTGGCCGTGAGCGACTGGGCCGGCCTGGCGAGCCGGGCGGATGCCATTGTGGTGCTGGGCGCCGGGCGCGAGCGCGGGGACCCGGCCTGGGGTGGCAGTGACCAGCCCACGGCCACGGCACTGGAACGTATGCGCTTTGCCGCGCGGCTGGCCAAGGCCTCGGGCCTGCCAGTGTTGACCAGTGGTGGGTTGCATTACGGCACGCCGCCCAGCGAGGCGAGGCTGATGGCGGAACGCTTGCATGAAGATTTCGCGGTCGAGGTGAAATGGCGCGAAGAGGCCAGCCGCACGACCTGGGAAAATGCTCAGCTCACGGCCAAAGTGCTGCAGCCTCTGGGATTTCGCCGGGTGGTGCTGGTGACCCAGGCCTGGCATATGCAGCGTTCCCGCTGGAGTTTTGAAAAGGCGGGTTTTGAGGTGGTGCCGGCGCCGGTGGGGTTCCTTGGGCGCGATCATGCGCGGCCGTTTGGCGGTCTGCTGCCAGAGAGCCGGGCGATGTGGCAGAGCGGGCAGTTGTTCAATGAAGTGGTGGGGTTGGTGGGGTATCGGGTGTTTTACTGATTCACCGGCTTACATAATCCCCTGTAGGAGCGGGCTTGCCCGCGAAAGGGCCTGCCCTGCCGGCCAATCTCCCCCCGCCGTTCACCGTTGCCGCGACTACCGTATTCGCGGGTAAACCCGCTCCTACAGTGGCCGCGTATCGCCAATCAGACGGTTTTTGCAATACGCCCTGCCAGCAACGCCCAGCCCAGCAGCAATGCACAGACAATTGCCAGCGGCCATGAGCGCCATTGCAGGTAAGGCGTCAGCTGCTGCATCGGCACCACCTCGCCATACAGCACGGCCTGCTGGAACTGCGGAACCTGCGTGGTAATGCGGCCAAACGGGTCGATCAGGGCGGTCACGCCGTTGTTGGTGGCGCGGATCATCCAGCGGCCGGCTTCCAGCGCGCGCATCTGCGCCATCTGCAGGTGCTGCAAGGGGCCGATCGATTTGCCGAACCAGGTGTCGTTGCTGATGGTCAGCAGCAGGTCGCTACGCGCAGCCAGGCCGGCGGCGAACTCGGGGTAGACCACCTCGTAGCAGATGTAAGGCGCAATCTGGTAGCCCTTGGCCTGCAGCAGCGGCTGATCTTCCGGGCCGCGGGCGAAGTCCGACATGGGCAGGTTGAAGAACTCGATGGCCCCACGCAGCACGTCTTGCAGCGGCACATACTCGCCAAATGGCACCAGCTTCTGCTTGAGGTAGGTGCCATCGCCTTCGCCAGTGACGGTGATGCCGTTGTAGTAGCGGCGCTGGTGGTGCACTTCTTCACGCACCGGTACGCCCGTGATCAGTGCCGAATGGCGCTCGGCAGCGAAGCGGCCCATCACGTCGATGTAGCCCTGGGCCTGGTCCTTGAGCACCGGAACGGCGGTTTCCGGCCACACCAGCAGGTCCACCGGCCTGGAACTGAAGCTCAGGTCGCGGTATAGCGCCAGTTGCGCGTCGATGTGCGCGGGGTCCCATTTCAGGTCCTGCTCGACGTTGCCCTGGATCGCTGCCACTTTCAGCGGCTCGCCTGCCGGAATGGTCCAGGCATGGCCCTTGAGCGCCAGTCCCAGCCCCCAGGGGGCCAGCAACAGCACACTGGCCACGGCCAGGAACGAGGGGCGGGTGCGCAGGCGGTGCAGGTTGCACAGCAGGGCGGCGGTGAGGGCGAGGGTGAAGGAAATCAGCCAGACGCCGCCCAGCGGCGCAAGGCCGGCCAACGGGCCGTCCAGTTGGCTATAGCCGGCGTAGAGCCAGGGGAAGCCGGTCAGGAACCAGCCGCGGAAGGCCTCTTGCAGTAACCAGAGGGCGGCGAAGCACAAGGCGTCGGCCAGTGGTGCTTCGTTGCGGCGTAGCCAGCGCGCCCATAGCCAGGTGGGCAGGGCGAAGAACCAGGCCAGTGCGGCGAAGAACGCCAGCAGCAACACGATTGCCAGCAGCGGCGAGGCGCCGCCGTAGGTGTTCATGCTGACGTAGATCCACCAGGTGCCGGCGCCGTACAGGCCAAACCCAAACCACCAGCCACGCCACATGGCCTGACGCGGGCTGAGCTCGCGCAGGCCAAGGTAGAGCACCGCGATGGACAACACCGCCAACGGCCAGATGTCGAACGGCGCCAGGGCCAGGAGGGTGGAAGCACCGGCCGCCAGGGCCAGCAGGTTACCGGGCCAGCCGGGGCGGGTGATCCAACGCATGTTTATCCTTAACGGGTGATCGGGGTCAGGCGCAGCAAGTGTATCCGCCGGCTGTCGGCGTTGAGAATACGGAACTTGTATGACCCGATCTCAGTGGTTTCGTTGCGCTTGGGCAGGTGGCCAAAGGCGCTCATCACCAGGCCGCCGACCGTGTCGAACTCGTCATCGGAGAACTCGCTGTCGAAGAACTCGTTGAAGTTCTCGATCGGGGTAAGCGCTTTGACCAGGAAATCACCGCTGGGCAGTGGTTTGATGTAGCTGTCTTCCTCGACGTCGTGCTCGTCTTCGATATCGCCGACGATCTGTTCCAGCACGTCCTCGATGGTGACCAGGCCCGCCACGCCGCCATATTCGTCGATGACGATGGCCATGTGGTTGTGGTTGGCGCGGAATTCACGCAGCAACACGTTCAGGCGCTTGGACTCGGGTACGAAGGTGGCCGGGCGCAGCAGGTCCTTGATGTTGAAGCTGTCGCCGTTCTCCTTGAGGATCAACGGCAGCAAGTCTTTGGCGAGCAGGATCCCGAGCACATCGTCATGGCTTTCGCCGATTACCGGGTAGCGCGAGTGCGCGGCGTCGATCACCGCCGGCAGGAACTCGCGAGGCGACTGGCCGGCCTTGATGCTGTTCATCTGCGAGCGCGGCACCATGATGTCGCGAACCTGCAGGTCGGCGACCTGAATGGCGCCTTCGACGATGGTCAGCGCTTCGCTGTCCAGCAATTTGTTCTGATGGGCTTCGCGCAGCAGCTCAAGCAGCTCCTGGCGGTTTTTCGGCTCATGGGCAAAAGCCTGGGTCAGTTTACCCAGCCAGGACTTCTGCCCGTTGCTCGATCGATCTTCGCTCATGGCGGTTCTCGTGATCCTTCGTGTATCAGTGTGTGATTGAGTCGGTTTCATCATCGGCATACGGGTCAGGGTGACCCAGTTCTGCCAGCAATTCCCGTTCCAGGCTTTCCATTTCCTCGGCCTCCTCATCTTCGATGTGGTCATAGCCGAGCAAGTGCAGGCAACCGTGGATGACCAGGTGCGCCCAGTGCGCTTCCAGCGATTTGCCTTGTTCGGCCGCTTCGCGCTCGACCACCGCTACACAGATCACCAGGTCGCCCAGCAGCGGGATATCGAGCAGCTCATCGGGCACGTCGGCCGGGAACGACAACACATTGGTCGCGTAGTCCTTGTGCCGGTAGGTGTGGTTCAGCTCCCGGCCTTCGGCTTCGTCGACCAGGCGAATGGTCATTTCCGAGTCGGCGCTGCGCTGGCGCAACGCCAATTCACACCAGCGGCGCAAGGCGGCGTCTTCTGGAGTGGCAGCATCCGTGGCCCGTTGGATATCAAGTTCAAGCATCTTTGCCGGGCGCCTCGGGCTTGGACTGGCGGGCTTCGAAGCGGTCGTAGGCTTCGACGATACGCTGCACCAGTGGGTGACGAACCACATCCTTGGGTTGGAAATGGGTAAAGCTGATCCCCGGAACGTCCTTCAGCACCTCGATGACGTGCGCCAGGCCCGACTTGGTGCCACGGGGCAGGTCGACCTGGGTGATGTCACCGGTGATCACCGCGGTGGAGCCGAAGCCGATGCGGGTCAGGAACATCTTCATCTGCTCGAGCGTGGTGTTCTGGCTTTCGTCGAGGATGATGAAGCTGTTGTTCAGGGTGCGGCCACGCATGTAGGCCAGAGGGGCGATTTCGATCACCTGGCGTTCGATCAGCTTGACCACGTGTTCGAAGCCGAGCATTTCGTACAGGGCGTCGTACAGCGGGCGCAGGTACGGGTCGATTTTCTGTGCCAGGTCGCCAGGCAGGAAACCAAGCTTTTCACCCGCCTCGACCGCCGGGCGCACCAGCAGGATGCGGCGCACCTGTTCGCGCTCCAGCGCGTCCACGGCGCAGGCTACGGCCAGGTAGGTCTTGCCGGTACCGGCCGGGCCGATGCCGAAATTGATGTCGTTGGCCAGGATTTCCTTGACGTAGCGCTGTTGGTTGAGCCCGCGCGGGCGGATATTGCCCTTGCGCGTGCGCAGCGACACGCTGACCTCGTTGACGGCCGGGTTGTCGATGTTTTCGACAGCCGATTCCTGCAGGTACAGGTGCACGGTTTCCGGTGACAGGTCGGTGGCCTTGGTCTCGCGATAGAGACGGCGCAGCAGCTGTTCGGCAGCGGAGGTGGTCCTGGGTTCGCCGATCAGTTCGAACTGATTGCCGCGGTTGCGGATCTCGATGGCCAGGCGCTGTTCGATCAGGCGCAGGTGCTCGTCGAACTGGCCGCACAAGTTGGCGAAACGGTGGGCCTCGAAGGGTTCGAGGATGAAACGATGGGGTTCTATGGGTGCGTTCAAGGTCGTTTTTAGCCGCTCGACGGCGATGGAGTTGAACTCAAGAATAACCCTTGAATGGCAGTGGCGAAAGCACTGAAACGTTCAACGGTATGTACGGGCTGTTCTGGCCTCCCCGCGGGTCAATCCACTCCGGCAAGGCCGGTGGGGATCCTATGGGCGCGGGTTCACCCGTGAACAGGCCAGAACAGGTATCATGCCCACCTTTTCTTACGCATGTGTTATCTGGTCGAACATGAGCAAACGCGAACCCGCCATCTATAAAGTGATCTTCCTGAACCAGGGCCAGGTCTTCGAGATGTACGCCAAGCAGATCTACCAGAGTGACCTGTGGGGCTTTCTGGAAATCGAGGAGTTCGTGTTCGGAGAGCGCTCGCAACTGGTAGTGGACCCGAGTGAGGAGAAGCTCAAGAGCCAGTTCGACGGAGTGGTCCGCAGTTTCGTGCCGATGCACTCGATTGTGCGCATCGATGAGGTGGAGCGCCTGGGCACGGCGAAGATCAGCGAGGCCAAGGGCGGCGGCAATGTGATGCCGTTCCCGATGCCAATGCCGGAAAAGTGACCTTCAGGGAAGCGGCGAGAACGGCGTGCGCCCTTCGGCGTTCTGCAGTTCGAGCAGGTACTTGCGGAAAATCTGGCCGAGCACCTGGGTGGCATGCTCCAGTTCGTCACGGGGCATTTGCTCGGTTACTTCGTCGGCCATGTCCAGCGCATCTTCGGCGCCGTTGACCGCAGCCATTTTCAGCAGGATGTAGGCCTGTACGTTGTTGGCCTTGACCCCTTCGCCATGAAAGAACATGGCACCCAGACGGTATTGGGCGTCGGCTTGGCCTTGCAGCGATGCCTTCTGGAACCAGTCCAGGGCTTTGCCCAGGTTTTTTGGCGTTTGCGTGTAGTAATACTCGCCCAGTTCGAATTGCGCCTGGGCATCCCCCGCAGTCGCCGTCTGCTCGCAGGCCTTGAGGGCGTTTGCCAGGTCTTCAGGCTGAACGTTCAAGGTGCAGCGGCCCGTCGCCGGAATCAGCAACGAGTTACCGCCCTCCGCCAGGGCCAGCAGGGGCTGAAGAAGCAACAGGCAGCCCAGGGTCAGGGCGCGGCCGGTGCGGTTCATGGGGATCGACTTACCTCTGCAAAGCTGCGGCCAATGTCTCTGGTGGCACATTATGGGATAAGCAGCGCCAACCTTACAAAGTTTTACTCGAATTTCTGCTTGGTTGGGGAAGTCAGCTGATTGTGCGTGCGTAATTATTGCCTGTACCGGCCTCTTCGCGGGTGAACCCGCGCCTACAAGGGGGCGTCGCTTTCATGAGTGTAGGCGTGGGTTTGCTCGCGAAGAGGCCGGTACAGGCTGGCCATCACTTCAGGGCAGCGAAGGCTTTCTCAGCCGCATCCAGGGTGATCTGCAGCTCCTTGTCGCCATGGGCGATGGAGGTGAAGCCCGCCTCGAATGCGCTCGGTGCCAGGTACACGCCACCGTCGAGCATCAGGTGGAAGAAGCGCTTGAAGCGCTCGGCATCGCTGGCCATCACGTCTTCGAAGGTGACGATATCGTCGGCGCCGCTGAAGTACAGGCCGAACATGGCACCGGCCTGGGTGGTGACGAATGGCACACCAGCGGCATCGGCGCGTTGCTGCAGGCCGTCAAGCATGCGGCTGGTGTAGTCGGTCAGCTCGGCGTGGAAGCCTGGGCGGCTGATCAGCTTGAGGGTGGTCAGGCCGGCGGCCATGGCCAGCGGATTGCCCGACAGGGTGCCGGCCTGGTAGACCGGGCCGAGCGGGGCGATGCAGCCCATGATTTCACGCTTGCCGCCGAAACAGCCGACCGGCATGCCGCCACCGACGATCTTGCCGAAGGTCGACAGGTCCGGCTTGATGCCGTAATGGCCCTGGGCGCCGCCGAGCGAGACGCGGAAACCGGTCATCACTTCGTCGAAGATCAGCACCACGCCATGCTTGTCGCATTGCTCGCGCAGGCCCTCGAGGAAACCCGGTGCCGGTGGTACGCAGTTCATGTTGCCGGCCACTGGCTCCACGATGATACAGGCCACGGTCTGGCCAACTTCGGCCAGGGTCTTCTCGACGGCGGCGATGTCGTTGAACGGCAGGGTCAGGGTGTGCTTGGCGAAGTCCGCTGGCACGCCTGCCGAACTTGGCACGCCTTGGGTCAGCAAGCCGGAGCCGGCTTTTACCAGCAGGCTGTCGGAGTGGCCGTGGTAGCAGCCTTCGAACTTGATGATGGCATCACGGCCAGTGTAGCCACGTGCCAGTCGGATGGCACTCATGGTGGCTTCAGTGCCCGAGCTGACCATGCGCACCATTTCCATCGACGGTACGATCGAGCAGACCAGGTCGGCCATCTCGGTTTCCATGGCGGTCGGCGCGCCGTAGGACAGGCCGTGCTCCAGCTGCTTGCGTACCGAGTCCAGCACGTCCGGGTGGCCGTGGCCGAGGATCATCGGGCCCCAGGAGCCGACGTAGTCGACGTAGCGTTTGTCGTCCTCGTCAACGACATAGGCGCCTTCGGCATGCTTGAAGAACAGCGGCGTGCCGCCAACGCTCTTGAAAGCGCGGACTGGCGAGTTGACGCCGCCAGGGATGTGCTTCTGGGCTTGGGCGAACAGGGCTTCGGAACGGGACATGGAAGTATCTCTCGAATCAGGATGCGAACAAGGCGTTGAAGGCGCGGGCGCGACGGGTGACTTCCTGCGCGCTGTCGGCACCGAACAAGCCGTGGATCACCGCCAGCAGGTCGGCGCCGTGGGCGACCAACGGGGCGGCGTTGTCGAGGGTGATGCCGCCGATCACGGCGATCGGCAGTTTCACCTGGGCGCGGGCCTGCTCAAGCAGGCCGACGTTGGCAACGGGCGCGCCCGGCTTGGTGACAGAATTGAAAAAGCGGCCAAAGGCCACGTAGCTGGCGCCTTCGCTGGCAGCCTGGGCGGCCAGTTCGAGGCTGGCGTGGCAGGTGGAGCCGATGATTGCCTGACGGCCGAGCAGTGCGCGGGCCGGGGTCAGCGGGCCGTCGGTCTGGCCCAGGTGCACGCCGACACCCAGGCGGGCGGCCAGTTCGGCGTCATCGTTGATCAGCAACTGGGTGCCGTAACGCTCGCAGAGCTTCATCAGCCCTTCGGCTTCACGCAGGCGGCGCGCTGCATCGTCGCTCTTGTCGCGGTACTGCAGCAGACACACGCCGCCTTCCAGGGCCGCCTCGACATGGGACAGGAAACGGCCGGCGAGCAGCTGGCTGTCGGTGATGGCGTACAGACCGCATAGCTTCATTGAAGGCCTCGTATCAGGAGCAGAAGTCCAGGGGCAGGCGGCGCGGCACGTATTGGCCCTTGCCCAGTTGCTCGGCGTCACGCAGGGTGCGCCAGGTGTAGTCCAGGGCGGTGCGCACGGCGCTTTCCAGCTGCTCGCCGAGCGCCAGGCGGCCGGCCAGGGCGCTGGCCAGGGTGCAGCCCGAGCCGTGGTAGCTGCCTGGCAGGCGCTGGCAAGTCCAGGTGAAGTGCTGGCCGTCCTGGGTGTACAGGCGGTTGTGGATTTCGTCTTCGTCGCCGTGACCGCCGGTAATCAGCAGGTGTCTACAGAACGGCAACAGTTTCTCGGCACATTCGTCAGCGGTGCCTTCGGGCAGTTCGGCGAGGATGCGTGCTTCGGGCAGGTTCGGCGTGGCGATGGTCGCCAGCGGCAGCAGGCGTTCGCGCAGGGCATAGCCCACTTCGTCCTTGCCCAGGCGGCCACCGCCACCGGCACGCAGCACCGGGTCGCAGACCAGCGGCAGGTGGGGGTGGGCGGCCAGCAGTTCGGCGACGGTGTCGACCATCTCGATCGAGCCGAGCATGCCCAACTTGACGGCGGCCACCGTGGAGTCGGCCAGCACGGCGTTGGCCTGGGCCAGCACCCACTCGCGGTCGAGCACGCGGAAGTCGGAAACGTTGACGGTATCCTGCACGGTCAGGGCGGTCACTGCAGGTGCAGCGTGGCAGCCTTGGGCGATCAGGGCTTCGATATCTGCCTGCAAGCCGGCGCCGCCACTGGGGTCGTGGCCGGAGAGACAGAGGACAACGGGGCGGGAGCTGTAGGTATTCATGGTCGGCGAGCTTACCACCAAACCTGTTTGGGCGGATCGTCCGACAAACGAGTTTTACTGATCGATCGGTCAGGTTGTCATTTGTTTTTCTATTGAAAGCATTGATTTAGAGCCTTTTCTTTGTGTTTTTATGTGGCCGATTGCCAGGTTGTGAGGCTATGCTAGAGTGCTCGGATAACTCGACAAACGGGTGCTGCAGGATCACGTCGTCTCAAACGGATGGGAGGCTACCGCGACGCGACCGGGCAGGCCATGCTGGGGCTGTATGCGCTATTTGCTGATTGTGCTTATGGGTTTGCTGCCCGTGCTGGCCGGAGCGGTCGATTTCGACGACGCTACCCGGCATCTCCCACTGGGCAAGGCCATGCAGGTTTATGAGGACCCCGATGGCAATGCCAGCATCGCTCAGGTCAGTGCCCCCGGGTTTGCCAAATACTTTCAGCCCCACCGTGAGGATGTGCTGAACGCCGGTTACTCCACCTCGGTGTTCTGGCTCAAGGTCGAGCTGCGCCCCGTTGCCGCGCCCAGCGCAGCCCCGCGGCAATGGCTGCTGGAGCTGGCCTACCCGCCACTGGATCACCTCGAACTGTATTTGCCTGACAGCAGCGGCTTGTACCGCCTGGCGCAGCGCACGGGCGATGCCTTGCCCTACGACAGCCGGCAGATCCGGCAGAACAACTACTTGTTCGAACTGCAACTGCCACCTGGCAAGGTGACCACCGCGTACCTGCGGCTGCAAAGCCAGGGTTCGGTGCAAGCGCCGCTGGCGCTATGGTCCCCTGAAGCCTATCTGGAAGAGCAGCCCACGCGCCTGTATGTGCTGGGGATGATCTACGGCGTGTTGCTGGTGATGCTGGTGTACAACCTGTTCATCTACCTCAGCGTGCGTGACGTCAGCTACCTCTATTACATCCTTTACATCGCTTCGTTCGGTCTTTACCAGGTCTCGGTGAACGGCGCCGGTGTAGCTTATTTCTGGCCAGACAGCCCTTGGTGGGCGAAT
This sequence comes from Pseudomonas sp. KCJK9058, assembly GCF_046230975.1. Taxonomy (NCBI): domain Bacteria; kingdom Pseudomonadati; phylum Pseudomonadota; class Gammaproteobacteria; order Pseudomonadales; family Pseudomonadaceae; genus Pseudomonas; species Pseudomonas sp. KCJK9058. The sequence continues at coordinate 8,099 of NZ_JBJJLR010000066.1, read as the reverse complement.
GCCTCCACGCCATTGTTCATCGGTGCTGCCGGCCTGTTCGGTTGCCAGTTCGCCCGCCACTTCCTGCAATTGGGCAGCATCAACCGTGGTTTCGACCGCCTGTTGCAACTGCTGATGCTGGGTGGCGCGCTGGTCATGGTACTGGCGGTGAGCATGCCCTACGGCATTGCGCTGCGCATGGCGACGCTGCTGGCGCTGCTGTTCACCATAAGCGTCTTCAGCGCCGGCCTGTATGCCTGGTGGCGCGGCTTGCGAGTGGCGCGCTGGTTCATCATCGCCTGGACGGCGTTCCTGCTTGGTGGCCTGGTCAACACCTTGATGGTGCTGGGCTACCTGCCGAACGTGTTCATCACCATGTATGCCAGCCAGCTCGGTTCGGCCTTGGAAGTGGCTTTGCTGTCGCTGGCGCTGGCCGACCGCATCAACAGCCTGCGCGAGCAGCAGGCGCAGACCTTGCGTGACACTGGGCGTACGCTGGAGCAACTGAACCTGCAACTGGCCAGGAGCAATCGCCTGAAGGACGAGTTCCTGGCCAGCGTGACGCATGAACTGCGCACCCCGATGAATGGGGTGATTGGCTCGCTCGAGCTGATGCACACCCTGCCGATGGGGGCTGAAATGGCTCAGTACCATCACACGGCAGTGGGGTCTGCCCAAGGCATGATGGATATGGTCGATGCCATTCTTACCCTGTCCGAATTGCAGGCCGGCCGCCTGCGGGCGCAGCCGGCACCGTTCAGCCTACGCACCCTGTTGCAGGGCTTGCGCGCCGGTTATGCCGGGCAGGCGCTGGGCAAAGGCTTGTACCTGAGCCTGGATATTCCGGCCGACCTGCCGGACGGGTTGCTCGGTGACGGGCAGAAACTGGCGCACTGCCTGGGTTGCCTGGTGGACAACGGTTTGAAGTTCACCCATCAGGGCGGGGTGATGATCCAGGTGCGCGGCCGCCGGGTGGGGCCGGATGATCTGGCGCTGACCTTTACCGTCAGCGACAGCGGTATCGGTTTCGATGATCTGGAGCAGTCGACCCTGTACCAGCGGTTCTTCCAGGTCGACGGTTCGATGACCCGGCGGTATGGCGGTTTGGGGATTGGGTTGTCGATATGCCGGCAGATGGGAGAGTTGCTGGGGGCGAGATTGGCGCATGAGTCGACGCGCGGGTTGGGCAGCCGCTTCGAGTTGAGTTTGAATGTAGCGATTTCGCAGGTGCAGATGAGCCCGAACCTGCTGCAGGTGCGGCGCTCGCTGTAGCGCACACCCTGTAGGCGCGGGCTTGCCCGCGAAAGGGCCGCGCCTGCTGGCCAGTTTCCACCCGCCGTTCACCGTTGCCGCCACCACCGTATTCGCGGGTAAACCCGCTCCTACACATGCACAGGTCGTTGTAGGAGCGGGTTCACCCGCGAAAGGGCCGGGTCTGCTGGCCGATATCCAGCCGCCGTTCACCGTTGCCGCCACCACCGTATTCGCGGGTAAACCCGCTCCTACACATGCACAGGTCGTTGTAGGAGCGGGTTCACCCGCGAAAGGGCCGGGTCTGCTGGCCGATATCCAGCCGCCGTTCACCGTTGCCGCCGCCACCGTATTCGCGGGTAAACCCGCTTCTACGCGCGCGCGCGCCTGCAACCACACGTTTAGTCATTAATACCCCTTTGACTACCCCGCAAGCAGTGCTTCACTGGGTCTCTCAAGCCTACCCGGATCCAGGAGCCCCCCGATGAGCCTGCACCAGTACGCTGAAACCCACGAAGTCACCAACCAGCCGCCGCCGCTCGACGGTGCCAACCTGTACCGCCTCGACCTGCCATTGCAAGAATGGTCAAGGCGTTTTGGCGCGGGCTGGGCCGAGTCGCGGATCGACGCCTATGGTGCCCTGGCCGGCGGCCCGCTGATGCAGGCAGGCTTCCTGGCCAACGCGCACAAACCCGAGTTCAGCAGCCACGACCGCTATGGCCATCGCATCGACCTGGTCGAGTTCCACCCGGCCTACCATGAGCTGATGCGTACCGCCGTCGAACATGGCCTGCCGTCTTTGCCATGGGCCGAACCCCGTGCTGGCGCCCATGTTGCACGGGCGTCGATGACCTACCTGCACAGCCAGGCCGAGGCCGGCACCGGCTGCCCGCTGACCATGACGTTTGCCGCCGTGCCGGCATTGCGCCTGCAGCCTGAGCTGGCTGAATACTGGCTGCCGAAGGTCCTTGCCTGCGAATATGACCCGCGCAACATTGGCGACCGGCACAAGGCCGGGGTCACCCTGGGCATGGCCATGACCGAAAAGCAGGGCGGCACCGATGTGCGCGCCAACACTACCCGGGCCTATCCGGTCGGTGCGCCAGGCCCGGGGCAGGCTTATGAGCTGGTTGGCCACAAGTGGTTCTGCTCGGCGCCGATGTGCGACGCTTTTCTGACCTTGGCGCAAACCGAAAAAGGCCTGAGCTGCTTCCTACTGCCGCGTCACCGCCCCGATGACAACCGCAACCAGTTCTATATCCAGCGCCTGAAGAACAAGCTGGGCAACAGCTCCAACGCCTCCAGCGAAGTGGAGTTCCGCGGTGCGCTGGCATGGATGATTGGCGAAGAGGGACGCGGCGTGCCGACCATCATCGAGATGGTCGCCATGACCCGGTTCGACTGCATGGTCGGCTCCAGCGCACTGATGCGCCAGGCGTTGACGCAGGCGGCCCACCATTGCGCGCATCGCAAGGTCGGCGGGCGGGTGCTCAATGAGCAACCTCTGATGCAGAACGTGCTGGCCGACCTGGCCCTGGAAAGCGAGGCTGCGCTTGCCCTGAGCTTGCGCATGGGTCAGTCGCTGGAGCAACTGGACGACCCGCAGCAGGCGCATTTCGCCCGGCTGGTCACGGCGGTGGGCAAGTACTGGATCTGCAAACGTGCGCCGGCCATGATCAACGAGGCCGCCGAATGCCTGGGTGGCGCGGGTTATGTGGAAGACAGCATTCTGCCACGGCTGTACCGCGAGGCACCGGTCAACTCGACCTGGGAGGGCTCGGGCAACGTGCAGTGCCTGGATGTGCTGCGGGCCTTGTCCAAGGAGCCGGGCGTACTCGATGCACTGTTTGTCGAGCTGGGTGACGGGCATGGCGACCCGCGCCTGGCAGCGCATATCGGCAACCTCAAGGGGGCATTTGCCGACACCGGTGACATGCAGTACCGCGCGCGGCAACTGACCGAGGATATTGCCCTGGCGTTGCAGGCCAAGCTGCTGCTGGAGGCGGGGAATACGGAGGTCAGTGATGCGTTTATCGGCAGCCGCTTGGCCGGTGGTGGCCGGGTGTACGGGGCGCTGCCGCGAGGTGTGGATGTGATGGCATTGGTAACCAGGGCTACGCCTGTCTGGCCGCTGTAGCAGCGGGCTTGCCCGCGAATGCACCCAACACCGATCAATGGGGGTGTATTTAACCAAGAAGGCAGGCAAGATGGATCACATGCATGTCCAGACAGGAAGCACAGTGTGAGCCACGCTTTTGTAGTCGTTGATACCCCCGAACAGGCCGTCGACCGTCTGGCGGCCTTGCATGAACAGGCCACAGGTGCCCTGAGTCAGGCCCTGAAGCGTTACCTGAAGGACCGTACCGAGCCCGATACCGATGAGCGCGACCTGTTCCGCTACCCGGCACTGCGCCTGACCTACTACAGCCATGGCGAAGTCGCCGCCACCACCCGCGCTTATGCCAAGGTCCAGGTTGCCGGCACCTACAGCGTCACCGTCACCCAGCCCGCTGCATTCCGTGGCTACCTGCTGGAGCAACTGCGCCCGCTGATGCATGACTACACCGTTACGGTAGAAGTTGGCGTCAGCGAGCAGAACATCCCTTATCCCTATGTGGTCGACCAGGGCGACGAATTGGCTGGCAGCGGCATTACCGCTGCGCAGTTGGCGCGGGTGTTCCCCAGCACCGACCTGTCGGCGGCCACCGACAACATCGCTGATGGCCTGTACGACTGGGACCATGCTGAAATCATGCCACTGGCATTGTTCGATGCCGCGCGGGTCGACTTCTCGCTGCGCCGCCTGGTGCACTACACCGGCAGCGACTGGCGCCATGTACAGCCGTGGATCCTGCTGACCAACTACCACCGCTATGTCGACCAGTTCATCAGCCATGGCCTGGAACAGCTGCGTGACGACTCGCGCTTCGTGCGTATGGTGCTGCCGGGCAACGTCGTGATCGAAAAGGGCATGGACCATGGCGAAACCCAGGCTCTGGTGGCCAGCGTGGTCTGGCACCGCTTCCAGATGCCGGCCTACCACCTGATCGCCGCCGACGGCAATGGCGTTACCTTGGTCAACATTGGTGTCGGCCCGTCCAACGCCAAGAACATCACCGATCACCTGGCCGTGCTGCGCCCGCATTGCTGGCTGATGATCGGCCACTGCGGCGGCCTGCGGCAGTCGCAGACCATCGGCGACTACGTGCTGGCACACGCCTACATGCGCCGTGACGGCATTCTCGACCGGGTCGTGCCGCCGAATATCCCGATCCCGGCCCTGGCCGAAGTGCAGATGGCCTTGCAGGAGGCTGCCGCACAGGTCACTGGCGAGCGTGGCGAGCAGTTGAAAAAGCGCCTGCGCACCGGCACCGTGCTGACCTACGACGACCGCAACTGGGAGTTGCGCTGGGCCCAGGAACGCCCGCTGATCAACCTGTCGCGTGCCGTGGCGGTGGACATGGAAAGCGGCACCATTGCTGCCCAGGGCTACCGTTTGCGCGTGCCTTACGGCACCTTGCTGTGTGTGTCCGACAAGCCGCTGCACAGCGAGATCAAACTGCCAGGTTCGGCCAACGCCTTCTATAACCGGGCGGTCAGCCAGCACCTGAAGATCGGCATTGCCGCCCTCGACCTGCTGCGCACCGAGCTGAACTCGCTGCACTCGCGTAAACTGCGCAGCTTCGATGAGCCGCCGTTCCGCTGAGGATCCATGTCACTGCCACCCCGTAACAAGCCGCGCCGCCCCCAGGCGCGGCCTGCCGCCGGCCCGCGTCGCCAGGCCAAGGCGCCACCTGCCGAGCCTCGCCTGATCCTGTTCAACAAACCGTTCGACGTGCTGACCCAGTTCAGCGACGGTGAAGGGCGCGCGACGCTCAAGGACTTCATCGACATCCCGGGCGTATACCCGGCCGGGCGGCTGGACCGTGACAGTGAAGGCTTGCTGTTGCTGACCAACGATGGCGGGTTGCAGGCGCGGATTGCCGACCCGAAGCACAAGCTGGCCAAGACCTACTGGGTCCAGGTGGAAGGCGAACCGAGTGACGAGCAGTTGCAGCGTTTGCGCGATGGTGTGGCGCTGAATGATGGGCCGACCTTGCCGGCTGAGGCGCGGCGCCTGGAAGAACCCGAACTGTGGCCGCGCAACCCGCCGGTACGGTTTCGCAAAAGTGTGCCGACCAGCTGGCTGGAGCTGGTGATTCGCGAAGGGCGTAACCGCCAGGTGCGGCGCATGACGGCGGCGGTGGGGCTGCCGACCTTGCGACTGGTGCGCGTGCGCATTGGTGACTGGGCGCTGGATGGGCTGGAGCAGGGTTGCTGGCGGGAGGTCCCTGCCAAGCTTTAGTTCAGGTCAGGGGCCTGTTCGCGGGCACGCCCGCTCCCACAGGGACGGCGCAGTACTTGAAGGCAGCGCCAACGCTGTTGGAGTGGGCGTGACCGCGAATGTCCCCAACATTTTTTATACGCCTTCCAGAAACCCCACCACCACGCTCTTGATGATAAAGGCCAACACCCCAAGCCCCAGCACAAAGAACAGGATCAGCGTGCCGAACTTGCCTGCCTTGGACTTTTTCGCCAGGTCCCAGACGATGAAGCCCATGAACCCGATCAACACGGTGACCAGGATGATCATCATCCATTCTTCGAATACGGCGGGATCCATCGATGTTCTCCAGGCGGGTTGAACGTCCGATTATACGCCGGCTGGCGTGAGCATTTAACGCAGGTGGGTCAATGGCAGCTCGGTGCTGGCCAACACCTGGTTGAGCACGAAGCTCGAACGCACGCTGGTGACGCCTTCGATACGCGTCAGGCTGCCTAGAAGCAGTTTCTGGTAGTGGTCCATGTCCGGCACCACCACTTTCAACTGATAGTCCGCATCCATGCCGGTGACCAGGCTGCATTCGAGCACCTGTGGCAGGTTGCGGATGGCGGCCTCGAATGTTTCAAAGCGTTCCGGGGTGTGGCGGTCCATGCCTATCAACACATAGGCGGTCAGGCTCAGGCCTAGCTTCTTGCGGTCGAGCAGGGCCACCTGGCGCGAAATGTAGCCGTCGTCCTCCAGTTGCTTGACCCGACGCGAGCATGGCGATGGCGACAGGCCGATGCGTTCGGCCAATTCCTGGTTGGAAATGCGCGCATCGCGCTGCAATTCGGCGAGGATGCTCAGGTCGTAGCGGTCAAGTTTGCTCATGGCATTTGCCTTTTCTGTTCGGATTGCTGCGAATTATCAATCCAGGGTGAAAAATTGCGCAAGTGCTATTTATCTGAGCAATCTTCGCAATCCTCTGTCGCAACCCGTCCGGTATCTTTATCACCAGAATCACTGCCCGGACATCAGTCCACGGCGACGCGCCCTAGGCGGGCGGTTGCGGCCAGCCATCCAACAGGATCTGCAGGCCCCCGGGCTACACACCTTCCAGAAGACGGTGTGAGGTGAGCCGGCGCCACAAGTGCCGAGCACGGACGACAATTCCTGAAGGGAGGCCCTGTGGCCTCCCTTTTTTCATGTCGGGAATTTTAATTGGCCTGTGTGGTGGGCGCGGTAGACTGGCGTTGGTTGCAGTTTTTTCTACCGAGAGGAACACCATGACGTCGCGCATCTGGCAGTTGGCAGGTGTTGGTTTGCTGAGTTTGAGCATCAGCCTTGGGGCCTTGGCTGAAGGGCCCGGCGAAGGGCCCGGTGAACGTGGCCAGCAGGTGCAAGGTGAGGGTGGGCCGGGGCGCTCGCTCAACTCGCGCGACGAAGTGCGCCAGACCCAACCGCCGCGCCAGGGGTATTACCAGGACATTCCCCGCCGCCACGGTGATGATCACCACTGGCAAGCCGGTGGCCCGGGGCAACGGCCCGGTGGCGACTGGCACGGGCGCCCGGATGGCCACGGCAATGGCTGGGGGCCTGGGCCGCAGTATCGCCCGGGGCACACGGTGGACCATTTTTCTGACCGCTACTGGAAAGTACCCTACCGGGGGGCTGATTATTTCTACTCGGGGGGTTACTGGTACCGCCCGCACGGGGGCAGTTACATCGTGGTGACCCCGCCGTACGGCGTGCGGGTCAATTACCTGCCGCCTTATGCGCGGGAAGTGTGGTTGGGTGGTGCGCTGTTCTTTCTGGTGGCCGATACCTATTACCAGTACCTGGCAGACAGCCAGGAATATGTGGTGGTCAATCCGCCGGTCGGCGTGCCGTCGCCCGTGCCGGTGGCCCCGGCAAATGGTGGGTATGACGTGGTGGCCTATCCGATGTATGGCCAGGGTCAGGAACAGCAGGAGCAGGACCGCTACCAGTGCCATCGCTGGGCGGTGAGCCAGTCAGGCTTCGACCCGGCGACGGCGACGTACGCACCGGCGGCCACTGTGCTCAGCCACTACCAGCGGGCGCTGGGGGCTTGCTTCAGTGGTCGGGGTTACAGCATCAACTGAATCCTGCACGGAACTGTGTAGGCGCGGGTTTACCCGCGAATACGGTAGCGGCGGCAACGGTGATCGGCAGGTGGAAATTGGCCAGCAGGCCCGGCCCTTTCGCGGGTGAACCCGCTCCTACAACGGCCTGTGCGCGTGTAGGTGCGGGTAAACCCGCGAATACGGTAGCGGCGGCAACGGTGATCGGCAGGTGGAAATTGGCCAGCAGGCCCGGCCCATTCGCGGGTGAACCCGCTCCTACAACGGCCTGTGCACGTGTAGGAGCGGGTTTACCCGCGAATACGGTAGCGGCGGCAACGGTGATCGGCAGGTGGAAATTGACCAGCAGGCCCGGCCCATTCGCGGGTGAACCCGCTCCTACAACGGCCTGTGCCCGTGTAGGCGCGGGGTTACCCGCGAATACGGGAGCGGCCGCAACCGGGGTCGGCCGGGGGGGATTGGGC
>NZ_JBJJLR010000065.1:0-23747 GCF_046230975.1 Pseudomonas sp. KCJK9058 | reverse complement strand
GCCACGATCACGACGGTCAGAAGGTTAGACAACTGCGGGCGTTTTCACACAGCCTGGGTCGATAGCTGCCGTTCAGGACCATGGGTACCGACATCCCCTGCTCTTCGTTATATTGGGTCTGATAAGCCACAGGTTATCCGCACCTATTACAGCGTTGAGCGAGATGAAATTGACAGAGCCAGTACAGATGGCTTCTTCCCAATCGCTGGCGCTGGGAGAGTTGGCAGACTCATGCAGGCTGGCCCAACAGCACTGTCACCCTGCGTGCCGGGCCTGCCGTTGAGCTTGGTCGCCGGTTGCGTTTCACTGGTACCACCTGTCTCCCCTCGAGAACGCCTGGGTTTGCACTCCCCTGAGGACAGACCGAGCACGGGCATCAATCCGCGCCAGGATCCGCGGCGTGATCTTACCCGAAGACGGTCAGAGCTAACTGAACGCTGCTGGCATCTTCGGGCAGAAAACCTTCGAACTATTCAGCTCCAGGTACGTTCAAGTGAATCAGCTTTTGCTCGTTGACGCTGATGCTGACATCGAAAAAATGTTTGTGACCAGGAAACCGCGAAATGAATTCGTGCTTATCGGTTTGGTAAAAATTCCTGACAATGAATTCTATGAATTGTCGTGGCGTGAGTGGGCAGTGTACGGGGATACGGCATCCTTCAACATCCCCAAGCGTCAGGTGACAGGAAGGATGCGCTACATCCTTTGTGGCGTCCAAGTCATAATCGAAGCGTATGGGAAAGGGAACCAAGCGACGACTGACAATATCCACGTACAACTCCTCGCGCAAATAAACCTCCGGATCATCTTGAAACGGACGCAAGCTTGGCGAGGGATAGAAGGCGAGCCGATGCTTGACCAAAGAATCCTTGTCAAACCTATACGACAACTGCAGCAGGCCACCATCGATAAGCTTCAGGCAAAATGATCGGTTGGCAAAAAGCTCCTGATACAGATCCCCATAGTCAATATCACCCATGGCGAGAGAAATCGCCTCGGCACCATGAAAAGTAACTTCCCACACATCAGGGCCGACTTGTCTCATGGCGGGGAAATTTTGATCATCCGCTAGCCCGAGGCCTATGAGCTCAGCCGTAAGACACTCCAGATCATGCCTGACCTTCTCACGCGCCGGCGCATGTCGACTCATTTATTGCCACTCAACAGCGCAAGCAATTTCGCTCGCGTTTCACCGTCAAGATCCTCAGGATTCAGTTCTCCCGTTTCTAGGGCGTGAGTCAGCTCCTGCGCATTGTACTTCTTTTGCTCCAAGCGCTGCTTGTCATGCTCCGACAAATCACGATGAACAATCCGCAATTTACTCAGTTGCGCGTCGGTGGGGTAGACCATGTCCAATCGATACTGATGCTGCTTCAACTGCGCATACTCTTGCACCAACGCATCCATGCCCGGTCCATAACCAACCACCCGTACCCAACCCTTGCTTCGGGTGATCGCGGTAAACAGTCGATTGCGCAGCGTCGACAATCCAGCACCCACGCCATCACATTCCTGTGCATTAATGACGTACACCATCCCGGCCTCGTTACCCTTGGCCCGATAGATACCGGTGAAGGTCACCGAGCCCAAATCAGATCGGAAGAAGACATCTTGATCAGTATCGACGCCGGCCAGGTGGCTTTGAATACCTCGACCAAACAAGGTCTTTCGTATTGCGGCACAGCGCTCACGAGCGTTGATTGGATTAGGGTTGATCACGATGACATCATCGTAACGCAGCTCATCCTCACTCAGGTTCTTCTCGATCTGCTGGGCGACCCAGTCATTCTGTTCGGCTTCACTGTTGAACTTGATAATCTGCACCAGCTCATCGATGGACGAGTGGGTCTCGAGGAACAGAGGACTGGTTTCATCGGTTCGCTCCAACGACACTCGCGCGCCCTTTCTCAGGTCGCCTGAGTGAACGCGATAACCGATCTCTCCCCATAGAGCAGGCTGTTCAAACATCTGCACCAGCCCAGTCTCCGCCATTTTGGGGGGAGCACGGTAGATACCGAAACCCAAGGCATGCGCGGTGACCAGCACCGGTCGTGAATTCCGATAGCATTTTTGCAGAATCACGTCTCGCCGTTGCTGGTGATCTCCGGCGAACGAGACCAAGGCATTCCCTTCTTCATCCGTTCCGAACAGATCTTCAGGAGGGGGCAGTGAAGTACCGGACAGGTTTTGCAATTCATCGTACGCATAAACCAGCCGCTTTGGCGCCTTAAGCATGGCATAGCACAGCTGCAGGAAGCTCGGCGAAAAATCTTGCGCCTCATCTACCAGAATGGTGTCGTAGACATCTAACGACTTGTTGATTTTACTGAGCGCGGCCTTACAGGCGCCGTCAAATGCCCGATTGCTGCCACCAAAGTGGCTACTGGCAGTACGAAAATCGTAGAAATCAGCGCCACTCTGGCGGCAGGCTTCGTAATACATCCCATCTCGTTCCGTCCCGCCAGGAGCACCCCAAGCATTCAAGATCCGAAGCTTGGTCCAATCGGGTTCTTCACCACTCTGCTCGATACAGAAATTGTTGATCAACCGTTTAAACTGCCCCTTCAAAGAACGGGTGTTAAAGGTTACGGCAATTCGCCAATCGGGCTGTTGGGTATGCAAGTAAGCGGCTTTTAGCGCCAGCACAATGGTTTTACCCGAGCCCGCCAGGCCGCGAATACGCTGTACCCCTTCAACCGTCTCCACGACCGCACGATTCTGCCGGTAATCCAGAGTGGCAATGGAGTCTTCCAGCTTTTTCAGCTTCGCACCGAGCGAGTCGACGCGCGTCACTTCACGTTTTGAGCGGCTCTTGCGAATTGACGACAGGCTCTCGATAGCTGACGTCGTCAGGCGATAAATCTCATCATCCGCGTTGTCCCACTCCAAACTCTGAATCAGCGATGCGAGATTGTGCTCATTCGCCAACGGGTAATCTTCTTGCGCATGACTTGCAAGATTGATCAACGACGGTGCAAAGGTGATGACATGCAACTGCGGCAGGAGCTTCCGCCCCTTCATCAGGTCTTTATGCAGTTTCAGCTTCGACTCGATCTTGTTGACGAGATCATCCTGACGATCAGCATAGTCCCCTAGATTCTGCCCTTCTACTATATCGAAGAGAATGACGCCTTTATCGGGATTCAAAAAAGTCGCATCCACGAAATACTTGCCTTCGGGAGTTGCAATCAATGGGTAACCGAAGAAACAACTACCATCAAGACCAATGGTATTTGCCAAACAATCCTCAAGGGCGGCAGACGCAGCGGGTTTGCCATTGGTTCCTCGGGTGAACTCCACTGTATTCATAAAGGCATCCAGACTAAAGGGGTGAGTGTCGCACACTGCTTCACACAATCATGCCGAGGAGTATACGAACAATAGAAGGCTGGAGCGACCCCTCCCCCTAGATCTAAGCGAGTAGCTGAATCGGCTAAAACGGCCATTACCCTGCTGCACGTCACACCGTGAACGATGCTCTGGAGCAAGCGAAAGGAAGAGGTTCCTACCGCAAGAGCGCCACGCAGACAGCGCCGAGCAACACAGTCCCTGGCCAAATTTCACGCTCCCAGACTGTCGCCCTGGGTCGAGGCATATTCGTCAGCCGTGTTCAGAGCGACTACCAGATCGCGCGTCCCAGTTCAGGTGGTGCTCACTGAAATGACGGGCCGGCGGCCCAGCAAAAGAGTACCGCAGGCGGTGTTTTGACCGCATTACTCCGCCCACACGCCAAATGCCGCCTTGCTATCTATATAGCGGGCTGCCGTTTTGATGTCGCGCCACCCGACATAGTCCATCAGAGCCTTAGTATTCCACTGGTTCGCACTCGCCCAGGTGGCAAAGCCTCGACGCAAGGAGTGCCCCGAATAGCCCTGCGGATCAACGCTGCTGCTAACCATGATTTGCCGCAGCAGCCGTGAAATACTGTTGGGATTCAGCGCCTGTGCCGAGAGGTGTCCCCACCGATTGACAGAACGAAACAGGGCACCGTGCTGGATGCCGCTGCACTCCAGCCACTGCTCAACGGCCGTTACCGGGCACAGTCGCTTCAGCGCCGGCACACTCAGCTGACGACCCCGATTGCTGCGATCAGTCTTACTGCTGGGCAAAAATACCACGAGCCCCTCTCCCCGGCGTATCTGTAGGTGCTCAGTCTGCAGCCGGCACAGTTCATCGCCGCGTAAGGCCCGCCAAAAGCCCAGCAAAAGCAGGGCGCGATCCCGCGCGGCGCGCAGGCGTACCGCTTTCTCGCTACTGACCAGCGCCTCCTCGAGGCTGTCGACACAGGCCTGCAAATCCTCTAACGCCAGAGCCTCGGCCTGCTGCTGCGGCTGCGGGTGCAGTGCCTGGATGCCACGCAAAACATCGCGCACCCGCGCCGTCTTAGTCGGATCGCTAAAACCATGCGCCCGGTGCCACTGGGCCAAGGCCGCCAAGTGTACGCGTAATGTCCCGCTGCTCAATTGCGCCCCATAGGCGGCCAGATAGCGCACCACACTTTCGCTGGACGCCGGCAGCAACCCGCCCCACTCCGCCTCGAAGTGTGCAATGGCTTGAGCATAGCGCCGCTCGGTACTGGCGCGACGCGCGGCCCGGAGATAGCGCTCGGGCAAAGTGTCCACACCTTCCTCCCGTTGTACCCCGTTCACTGCCAAAAAACCTGAACAGCGTGATCACGTTCGAGAATCTGGGCTTCTCACACCTCAGGATTCGAGCTCTTCCGCGCTGCCGACGAAGGGTTGTACACGTGTAATTTCGTACCGTTTGTACGGTACGAAAAAATGCGGTGTAACAGCGCTTGCCCGGCTGTAACAGTCCTGCGGCGAGCTCTGCGTCGAAACGGGCGTCAGGCACGGAGGGTCACCACGTGAAAGCATTCCACACCCGTCAGGGTGGGCGCCTACTTCTTTCAGTGTAGCCAGCCAAGTCGCACGCTACGGTAAGCACCTGCCCATATAACCTGGGCCTACTCGACCGATGGCCTACTCAGACAGTCCCTGCGCTCTACGCTTAAAGAACGATGGCGAGCGAGGCAGGAACCATGAAAATCCTCGGACGCGTGGAATGCGAAGCGGTGACCGATGTCCGCTGTGACGTCTGCCGCGAATCCACCCGGCTGGCAAACGGCAACCTGCACTACGGAAGGCTGGAGCCGCAGTGGGGCTATGGGACAGCCCACGACGGTGAGCATTATGAAGTGCACCTGTGTGAGCGCTGCTTCTTTGCCACCCTCGCCTACCTCAAGCAGGAGCGGCGGACCCTCCATTTGTTCGAGGATGACGCCCGCCCCGGCGAGGAAGAATTGGGCTTGGTCAGTCGCCACGATTGGTTCCGCGACGGTGGCTGACAGGCGCCCTCAGCCCTGCCCAACTGTCCACGTTGTGGCCAGGCCTGGCAGCCCCTAGCCCCGCTTTGAGTAAGGTCACAAAGGAGGAGACCAGCTTTGATCGACAGACTCACCGCAGCCGCGACCGCCTTGCGGCAGGCGCGCCATATCGTGGTGTTCACCGGTGCGGGGATCTCCGCCGAAAGCGGCATTCCGACGTTCCGCGATCAGTTGACCGGGCTGTGGGCACGCCACGATCCGCAGCGCCTGGAAACGGCAAAAGCCTTTCGCGCGAACCCGGCGTTGGTCTGGGGCTGGTACCTGTGGCGTCGCCAGCAAATGCTACAAGCCCAGCCGAACGCCGCGCACCGTGCGATTGCCCGCCTGGCTGACAGCGGACGGCAGGTCACGGTGATCACGCAGAATATTGACGACCTGCATGAGCGCGCCGGCAGCCAGGGCGTCGTCCACCTGCATGGCAGTCTGATGACCCCAAAGTGTTTCGCCTGCCATCGCGCCGCCGCCCTCAGCAGCGTTGAGCAGTGCGCCTCTGAGGAAGGCGAACTAATCGAGCCACCGCGCTGCGCCCGCTGTAACGGCCGACTGCGTCCAGGGGTGGTGTGGTTCGGCGAAGACCTGCCGGCGGGAGCCTGGAAAGCCGCCGCACAGGCGGCACGCCATTGTGACGTGCTGCTATCGATCGGCACCTCCGGTGTGGTCATGCCGGCGGCCAGCCTGCCCGATCTTGCCCTGGCGAGCGGAGCTGTAGTCATTCACATCAACCCGATCGATGTCGGCATGGACAAGTCCAAGGAGGTGATGTTGATTGGCGATGCCGGACAGGTATTGCCCACCCTGCTCGAACGGGCGCTAGCCAGTTAGCTAATCCGCTCTCCACGTACCGTTAACCTAAAGGAATTACGCTGCCCTCCCAGTGGCTGCAACCGAAGCAGCGCATTCGGTTTGCACCATACTGTGTAAGAACCATCCTGTCGGATCAACGCCATGGCCCGTAGCGGAATCAACAAAGCGCTGGTGCAGGCTGCGCGAGATGCCCTCCTCGCCCGGGGTGAGACGCCGAGCATTGACGCAGTGCGGGTCGAATTGGGCGACACGGGTTCGAAAACCACCATCAACCGCTATCTGCGCGAACTCGCGAGTGAGGAGCCGCGACCGCCTGCGGTGACTTTGAATGAGGAAGTCCAGGCCTATATCGAAGGTCTGGTTCAGCGTCTGGCGGCAGATGCACAAACAGCGGTCAGCGCCGACCGGGCACGCCTCGAGCGGCAGAAGCTGGCTTACGAGCAGCAACGTCAGGTCGACAGCGCCCGCCATGATGAGTTGAAAAAAAACCATCAATTGCTTCTAGAGGAACGCGTGGAAGCTCGCAAGCAAGAGCGCAGCCTTGCCACGCGCATCGAACAGCTGGAGGGTGACCGGCAGCGACTGCTTGCCACTGAATCCCATCTCCAGCAAGCCGTGCGCGATCGCGACGAACAGCTTCGGTCGCTGGAGGAAAAGTATCAACAGGCGCGAGAGTCGTTGATGCACTTCCGGGAGCAAAGCCGTCAGCAACGAGAGGCTGACATCCAGCGCTATGAAGCACAGGTACAGCAGCTTCAGCATGAGCAGCGGCGTCTGCAGGAGCAGCTGATGAGCAAACAGGAAGACCTGACACAGTTGTACCGAGATTTAGAACGCCAATGCGCTGAAAATCATACTCAGCGCCTGACCCTGCAATCCGAACAGAAACAGGTCCAGCAGCTTCAAGCAAGCCAGGAACAGCTGAATGCAGTCCTCAGTCAATCGCGAGAACGGGAGCAGTTGCTGCAGCTTGAAGCATCCAGCTTACGGGAGCGTGCTCACCGCTACCTGCTGGATCGTCGTCAGGACCGTCGGAATCTTCGCGACCTCACGCAACAACTGCACCAAGTTCATCAGCTGTTGGGCCGCCTGCCAAGCACAACAGTTTCCCTTTCCCAAGCCTCAGGCCCCGACAACGCTACTACCTGAATGAATATACGTCGGCGGCTACACTACCAGAGAAGTTGCTTGCTTATAGCAAGAAACTGCAATCTATGCATGCTGACCGGAGAATTCGCAGCAAATACCGTTCAAATGAATAGGGTGATCCATCCATTGCGAGCGTTTGCGGCACCACTTTTGCCGCAAGGAATGGGGCAATCCACATCCTGATGGCGCCATAGCCTGCGGAGGTCCAACATCCAACTCGTGCTGAAGCTGCTGACGAAAGTTCCAGATGAGTAGCGCGAGATGTTGATCATCGCCATATAGCCAGTTCCTTCCCTTCAGAAGTTCAAAAAGAGTTTCATTGGCATCCCAACATGAGATCCAGCGCCGCCGACCAACTTGCGATGCAGACTCAGTGCCAAACATTGTGGGGAATAGATAATCTCGAAGCTCAGTACGGATGTTGTTAATCGGTCTCTGAATGCAGCTCAGACCGGCCATGACCACAAAATTTTGCTTCAGCCACATCCGGTGAAACTCAAAGCGGGTGCCGCGCGTCTGCAACAACACAAAGTGGGCAGCCAGGCATGGCCAGTCAACGCGGTCATACAACAGACGAGTTAACTTACCGTTATACCCATCCAAAGGTTTTCCGCCGACACGTATCGTATCTGCCAAATCATCAAACTCATTCGTCCACTCAGGATGCGAGGTCACTAACCAAAGTGGATTTTCGAACAGGGACCGTAGATTAGGAAAATTTTCAACTAAACATTTCAGATGATCATTACTCGGCGCTGCACCGCGCTGCATGCCTCTCCAGAACGACCTACCATCCCCCCAGGGCCACAGGTTTCGCCAGTATTTGGCGATGGCGCAAGGCGCGTGAGCGCAATTCATCGAGTCGGCCGTTGCGTGGAACAAAGCGATGCTACGAATGCGATACGAAATACATTCACTGTTCGCAGCGTACATGTCGTACACCTCCGTTACGTTCGACTCACGATCCACCTTGCGCGGCTTTTGGAGACAAGAAATTACGGCTGGGAAAACCGGGCTAGAGCCCTGCGCGGAAAAAGCACAGCAGCGCTTCACCGCAGTCCGACGACCGCTATTCTGCTCCACCTGTTCAGTTCATAATGAAACCCGTACAGCAAATGTTCAATAAGATTGACACCCAGCTTCAAGTGAGATCGTCGAGCGGACTTGCGATAGCTATTGAGAGGAAACTCATGATGGACTCCATCTATCAGCTGGGCTGAGAAAAATCTGCTGATCAATGAAGAAGTGTCAGGATGTTCCCAGCAGCCAGTTTGCCAGCGGCCGACAAGATATCCGTCTGGATCGGTGCAGCAAACGACCTTCATTACGAAGCGATGATAGAGGCAGGAAGCCTATCAATCGAGGTTTCTGGACTCACCCAAGGCCGATAGGGCAAATGAGAGATGGTGCACGCGGGCAACTGAGTACCGCCATGACTAAGTTACTCAGGTTGAATGCATTTCAGGACGAAGTTGGCCTTGATCGGAGTAGCAAGCATTCAATTCTGGGCAACGTATCCCGAACCAGAGCTCTGGATTTCCCCAAGGCCAGTAAGAATAACGCTGTGCGTCGAGATCAATAGAGGTCATAGCTGGTTGTCGCAGAATAACTCCATGAGAGGGCACCGCCATCTCCTCCTCTGTCGGGTTGAATAAATTTACTGGGCGTCCACTATCCGCAGGCGGGCCTACAACCTTCACAGTCCGGCAGCCCTGTAGCAGGAGTGATCAATCATGCTCCACGTACCCACTGAGTTCACCAGTCTCATTGACGTGACTACTGCCGCACACCCACCAAAGCGTGGCCGGTACGGGAGAAGAGTTACTCGTTTTCCTTCACGCAAAAATCACTGCTCGATTCCCTGCGACTCCCTACTGGAGGCCGATTTCTGCCTCCTCCTTGAACGTGACCCAAGGGTTGTCACATATGAGTCTCACCCGGTAACTGTGCACTCTCTCGAACACCACGCGCGCTACACACCCGACTTCTGCGTCCATTACTCCAATGGGGACGAAGTGTTCTTTGAGGTGAAAATTTCCGAGCGAATCAACTCACCACGAAGCGTGATTACCCGCACTGTCTTTGTACCCGTATTCGCTACTTGCGGGTCAACTTTAGTAACGATTACCAGCGCTGAAATTCGAGAGGGTCGGACACTGGAGACGCTTGAAAAGTGGTACCGCTACGCATTCGGTTCAACACCGCAACGCGCTTGGCTCGTCGTCGAAAAGCTTCAGTCCCTCCCAGATGGCGCACCTCTTAGTTCACTCCTGGATGAACAGGTCACCATTAAAGAGGTTGCTTACGGATTGTTCTATCAGCTTTTAAGCACCAAGGATTTCTTTACTTTCAGTGGCAGCAGCATTCTGGTTGCCAATATCAAATTGCAACAATTTACTCAACTTTTACATCAAGGGGTACTACCAGCATGGTGCCATTGCGAACTTCATTTTCCTGGTCTGCACGCTGACTGACCGAAGAGTTTGATGATCGCTAGCATCGCGCGGGTATATCCTGCACCAGTTTCTGTCTATATATCGGATTATACGGTGTTAAGTAACAATCATGCATGACCCAAAAGATCAACTTGTCATTCTGATCGGGGAGCATTACAGCTACCAGCAGGAAAGCTATCAGGTGGTAGATATCATCGATAATACGGTGCAGTTACGCAGTCTTAGACGCTCGGGGGACATCATTTTCCAATCCTATGAGCGTTTGCTGCAGTCTTGGCACCGCGGCAATTTTATCCGAATTCAAGAAGCCCCATTGAAGGGGCAAGTCAATAGGATAGTGGCCGGGCTGTCTCAGAAAGACCGTACTTACCTTGATCGCCGGTTGGCCTATACTATGGCAGCAGAGGCAGATCAGCACGGAAAACTTCCTGTAAAAGAAACGCATCTACTCATCGACCGAGTTGCGCAAAGCATTGGCGACACTCACCCTCCCAGCTATTCGGCGGTCTATACCTGGAGTAAAAAATTCAAACTGTCCGGCGGCAGTCCAATCTCACTCATTTCGAAACCCCGGAAACACAATAAACGTCTTGATCTGCAACACATCGAAATTCAACAGATCATCATAGAGGTGCTTGACAGACACTACTATAAGCGCCCACACGCTTCCTTATCAGATGTCATAGATGCAATTCAATCGAAGATAACAATGATCAATCTTCAGCGTGTTGAACACCTCAGAATTCCATCGAAGTCAACATTATGGCGCATCATCAGCGAACTCGACACCTACACGAAAGAACTGCATCAAACGGGCTATAAAGCAGCATCTAAACGTCAGAAATGGAGCAAAAAAACGCCACAGTCGAGTTATCTGTTGCAGCATCTGGAATGTGACACCCATGACGTGGATTTGGAACTTGTGGATGATGAAGGTGTTAACGTTGGAAGGTGCTACTTGACCGTCGTATTGGAACTGAAGAGCCGACGCATCGTTGGCTATGATTTGTCCTTTAACCCACCAAGCCTCGAAAAGACCCTTCGCGCACTTAAAATTTCGCTATCTAACACCTATGAATACAATGGGCTTGGCAGCAATTACAAAGTCGACAATGGCCCCGACTTTATCGCCGAAGACTTAGCCGATAAATTCCACTTAATGGGTGCCAAGCTTGTTTTCTGCTCGAAAGGATCCCCTGATCAAAAACCACATGTTGAAAAGTGGTTTGACACATTCGAAAAGCAGTTACCTCATATCATGAAGGGGACCACGTATTCCAACCCACGACAATGCGGGGACTACAAATCGGCACAGCACGCGATTTACACCCTTGAGCGCTTCAAGGCAATTTTCGAAAACTGGCTAGAAAAGATGTACCATCAAAGCCCTCACTCCGGCCTAAACAAATTATCTCCAACCGTCGTCTGGGATGAACATCTTGATCATTTATTCCCTCCACGGAAATTTTCTGACGAGGACATCCATCAACTCTTCCTTCGTAAAACTACAGCAACGCCATCCAATGGACGTCTGAGGTTCAACAATCTGCAGTGGACCCTCCCTGCAGTACCATTCTTGGGCACCCAGGGAAATTCTTCATCTGTTCTGAACCTCTATTACGATCCTTCTGAGCTCGGATACGCATGGGTTTGCCATCCGAAAACGCCTGAAAAAATTTTCAAAATAGAAGCGGTCGACCCTGCATACCAGTGTGGCTTGACTATGTTTACGCATGAAGAGATCAGCAGAAAGCTCACCGAAAAGGCGAAGAGCTTTGACTTCTCCTCTGCTAAGCAAGAACGGTTACTCCTGCTTGAGGAGTGCAGCCAGGCGACCAAGCGATCTGAACGCCAGAAACGTAAAAATATGAAACAGCCTATTACACCTCATAACGCACCTCAAGCGCCCTCTCGGCCTACCGATTTGGCCATGCCGTTGAGCATGGGAAATAGCGTACCTTCCGAAATGGAAGTTATGGAATTCAAAGCTCCTCCCGATCAAGAGTAGTTAAAGTTGACTGTAGGAGATAAAGAAATGAGCGATTTCGATGACTTGGTCACCTGTTATTCCAATCAAATCGTTTTCTTTAGGCATTACCGCAAGGCCTACGCGATGATGGTTAAGTCTGTGGAATCGACCCGTACACGTCAGAGACCCAACTGCTGTGTCATCGCGGGCCCCTCTGGGGTTGGAAAGTCCACGCTCGCTATGCTCTACCGAGATTCATTTCCACCGCCTACACGCGTCGTAAGCCCTGAGGACAATATTACAGAAGAACTACCCGCTTTCTACTTTTGCTTACCATCGGCAGCAACCGTAAAGTCCTTTCTCAAAACGCTGGTCGAAGCCCTCGGCAGCGACGACAGCAGAGGTGACACAATCGATCTGAAAGCACGCGCCATCAGGGCATTTAAAGAACGCAAGGTAAAAGTCTGCTTCTTAGATGAACTGCAGTTCCTTACGCGACCTGACACTCAACACTCAAGAGACGCAGTGATCGACTGCCTCACCCATTTACTAAACAGTATTAATATACCGATCATCATCCTCGGAACTGAGGAGTGCATTGACGTGGTATACAGCCGGGAAGTGTTAGCCCGACGTTACCCGTACCGAGTCGATTTTGGATACTTAAAATTCAGTACAGATGAAAACTCTGACTACATGCAACTTTTAAATAGCCTTGACTCAAAGCTCTATGAAATAGGTCACTTGGATCCAGGGGTACATCTGACTGACACTACCGTTGCGACGGGATTGTTCATCGCCAGTAACGGCAGCCTTGAATACATAAAAAAAATCACTTGTGAAGCGCTTGAGATTTCGCTCCATCGAAATCGGAAATTATTATTCGAGGACTTTATCAGCGCGGGCGACTCTATTTACCTATCATTAAACCTGAGCCCTGGCCGCAACCCCTTCACACTTGAAAAGACTGAAATCTCTAGCGCATTGGAGCGATATCATGAATTTACACTACCTCCCTCTCGCAAAACCTGACGAATCGCCTACAAGTATGATCCGTCGAACCGCCATTCACAACGGCTACCCTAGTTGCGCAGTTTTTTTAAATCACTTTCTTCACCGAACTTCTTATAACAGCCTGCTTTTCCAAGAAGGAAAATTAGCGCGCAAACTAGCCGACCTGGCTTTTCCCTTTGAGCAGGAACTGCTCAAGGGCTTTTACCAGGTCAACTTAGATGACAAAGACCAAAGCCGAATCATCTTGCTACATGACATAATGATTCCCAATGCCCTACTTCGCTATGCAGAGGCCGCTATTTGCACTGATTGCTGGCAGGAGGAATTGGAGAGCAGGATAAAAGACCTGAGGTCATCCTTATATTGCCCACGACATAATAAGCAATACCTATCATGCTGCTTGGCTTGCAGCCGCCCGTTTACTTGGTACAATCAGATAACCATGAAATGCGTGTGCGGCGCACAACTTAAATCACCTACTGCTAGCTCAATGGATGTCTACCCAGAGACACTTGTTGCCAACCTTCTGAAGTCGAGAAGCCAGGAGAAAATTGATTTATTTTCGCAAACGCTACTCTCCATGGACTTCTATGCCACCAAGCACAGAACAGACTTCACACGTAACCGTAACATAGTTAAAGCGGCAATAGGACTAGCCTGCGGTGAACTTGAGCTGTGTGCTGAATCGCTTGCCACTCTTGCTGGCGGCAGTTCAGCACTGGGGAACGCAATGCTACTCGCTAAGCTTCCAACCCTCACATGCATTAATGATATTTCAAACATCCTTGCCGACAAACCTGAAACTTGTAGCCATGTCAATGCCGAGACACTTACGACTGAGCAAGTAAAAAAACTAGTGAACGCATCGGCAGCACAGTGGAACAGAATCCAGGCACACCCACAGTTTCCCAAAAATTCTAGAACGCGCCCCCGATACCATGATTCGGATATCAGAAAAATCATGGAAATCAGTAAAGACTTCAGTTTTAGCCCTCCCAAACCCAATACGCAAGCGCACAGTCTAATTTCGTTCAGGGAATGCTTTGCGAAACTAAATATGCCCAAAGCAAATTTCTCCAACCTATGCAAGCAAGGCTTTTTCGGCCCTTCCATTCAACTCGGAAAAGCCACGCAACACTTCTTCTCCATGGACAAATTTGAAAAATTTCACCATGAATATATTTCAGTTTGGCAGTTAGCTGAAGATTATGATTTAACCGTTCGAACCATTCGAAAAATTGTCAGCCAAAGCAACCTCACGACCATAAAAACAGACCGTCATGTTGCATCAGTTTTCCCTGCCCCATCATTTATCAAGCGAATAGATATCGGAATATTTAATCAGCACAAAGACGATAGTGAGCCGGATTCAGAAGCCACACCACAAACACTTCTTGCCACCTGCCCCACACTACCACCAACGATGTCTGCATTAGTACTGAGTAGCCACGACGCGGCATTACGACTGGGCACTCATCGCGTATACATTTATGCACTGATACATCAAGGGCTTCTTGACGCTTACGGCAAAGGTCGCCAACTTTATGTAACTGCTGAGTCGTTTGAAAGACTCAAGCGAGAATACATAACCGGCCATGAACTTGAAAAGCTTCTAGATATTCACAGTGCTTGCATCCCTCGAGCCCTCGCCCATCACGGCATGCTCAACCTAGCTATTGCATTACCATACAATCAACTTCAGTACATATATAGGCGTAAGGATTTCACTGCCGATCTCATCATAACTCTTAATCCACCCGACAGTGACTATGGACGCGCACACCGTGAAAAACGCCTGATAAAAATCTCTAAAATCTGTCAAGAGCTCGGAATATATAGCCACCAATTCCATAAGTTCACTGACTGTGTTTTTAACGCCCGCCCGGAGCATTATCGCACCGCGGCATTTAGACTAGATCTATCAGAGTCAGAAGCCAACAGCATTCGTCGCAGGGTTTCAAAGTTAGTACCAATCTCCACTTTGAGTATTGATCACGGGATTCCACCAACAGAAATCGAATGTCGCTTCATTCGAAATCATGCGATCACAAGCTATATTATCCACAAACAACATTTTGTCACTAAGGCACATTATAGGATCTTGGATAAATTCTATGCATCAAACTTTACCCTGAAGCAATCTCAAACTCTTACCGGCCTCCCTGGCGGCTATTTGCAAAGTTTGCTGTACAAGAAAGTGATCAAGGCATGCAACGTCCCTCTTGGCGGATGCTCAACGCCCACTATGTTTTCAATCAAAACCCTCCGCCGCGCCGTTAGCCGGTACAAAAGCACCGGCAGCAAGCTGCTTCACTTGAAATTAGCCCATATATAACAGCAACATATTTTTCCCATCTTCATACCTGATAGATATAAAGCCCATCACATTACTTTATGCAAAAAAAATCGCCGTTTCAGTTTTTTTGAAAAGGCATTTTTTTCTTATAGAAATAATCTTGCACGCACTGCGATTTATCAGCCTGATCATTTTTGTCACTCTTGAAACACGTCGCCAGGAGCTTTGCACGCGCTGACGCCCGGACACCTTGGCTGCTATTCGCGGCGGCCTTACCCCACTAGATAGAGCGAGCTTCCCGATATGTCGTTAGATAACAGCCTTATAGGCTCCGTGATCAATGCCCTGCCGATGGACCGCATGATCGCCGGTCCCTTGCAGGCCATGGTCCAGGCGCAGGTCACCGCCAGCAAATCCTACGCCGACTTCCTGATGCAGGTATGCGTCCAGGATGGCAAGGCAGTAGCCATCCAGTTCGACTACGACGAAACCATCGTCGACGAACAGGGCGAATACAAAGGGGTGGTCAGCAAGACCATGAAAGTGCCGCTGATGGCGGCCATTACCCACCCGAACATTTCCATCGAAGAGGGTAATGTAGAGTTCGAGCTGGTTATCAACCAGATGTCGGAAGATGTTTCCAACAAGGACATGAGTGCAGAAGCTACCGGCTCACTGGGATGGGGGCCGTTCAGGCTTAACGTGAAAGGCAGCGTGAGCCACAAATCCACGCAAACCCGTAAAACAGACACCCGTGCCCGCTATGCCTTCAACACGACCCTGAAGCGTCAGGAACCGCCCGAAGCGATGATGAGGGTAATCGAGTTCCTCACTGACGCCGCAACCAAGCCAACCATTGTCCGAACCGCCGCACTGGAAAGCCCGGACGAAATATCCCAGGCGGACACCTTGAAACGGGCCGCGCCTGCAAACCTACCGACCCCGTAAAACGCTAGCGCTTGACCCATAGCCCCTCCTGCCGGTAGCCGGAGGGGCACACCCTGGCCTGAGGAGTCGAATCGTTGCAAAAGCCCCCCGCCCCCATGACCTCCATTGACCTGCGTGAAATTACCCGCGGCCTGCAAGAAGCCGCCAGTGCCACCAACAGCCTGATTGCCCAGCAGTACATCAACCTGTTCGACCAGTTTTTCGAGTGCGACACAGAAGCGCTGGGCGCCCCCATGAAAGCCAAGATGGTCGAGGTGGCCATGGATGGGCAGCACATCATGCGCGTCCCCCTGTTTGCGCTAGTGTCACCGAAAGGCCTGGCCCTTGAGCGCATGCAGGTCGACCTGTCGGTAAGGGTCAAAGGCACCGAGGCGCAGCAGGCACTGCTGACCGCGAGCGAGAGCAAGGCCGCGAGCTTCAAGGTCACCATTGGTGGCCAAGGCCGCCAGGGCGAAAACCGCGACCCCGACGAAGTGCAGATCCGCATGCAGTTCCAGGCGAGCGAACCGCCAGAGGCCCTGAACCGGTTGATCGAGGAATACACCAACCTGATCGTCCCGGTGCGCGCCACCACTCCACCGCCCTCACCCGACACCAACGAGTTCATCGAGGCGGCCACCGTCCGTTGATGGCCGCCACGCTGCGGGCCTAGAAGTCGCGCTTGTAGAAGATGTCCAGAGAGCTTGCCAGCCCACTGGCGGCCTCGAGGTAAACCTTCTTGCTCAGCTTGTAACGCAACGCGATCGTGTTGGCCGGTTCGAACACGCCCACCCCGTAACGAAGGCTGAGTTTCTCGGTAAGGTTACCGCTGGCGACCACGCTGGTGCTGTTGCCAGAACCTTCGGTATCCAGCTGAAAGTCGTCGATCCCCAGGCTCGACGCCAGGCTGCCGGTTATGCCGGCGCTCCCGGCAAGGCCCAGGCCCAGGGCCGCCTCGGCGAGCATGTTGTTATCTTCGCCGGTATTGCCCAATGGCCGCCCCAATACCAGGTACGAAAGCGCCTGCTCCTGGCTCATGGCCGGCTCCGAGAACACTTTGGTCGTCGGCTGCTCGGCGCTGCCGCTCAGGCGGATGCCGGCTATCACATCGTCAACCTTGCGGATCGCTTCGATGTCCAGGTATGGCTGGTCAATCGGGCCGGCGAACAGCAGGCGCGCCCGGCGTATGGTGAGGCGCTGGCCGTAGGCACGGTAGCGGCCATCTGCCAGGCTCAGTTCGCCACGGGTATCGAGGTTATCGCCGATGTGCACATGACCCAGCAGGTTGGCAGTCAGCCCGAAGCCGCTGAACGACAGCTTGTCGCGGCCGACTTCGACATCGATGTCCATGGCCATTGCCATGGGTGGTTTGCCTTCCTCGGTCTGGTGACCGACGATTACCGTGTCATCCGACACCTTGACCGTGGACGGCGGCAGCTCTCGTACAGTGATCTTGCCCTTGGGCACCTGCACCTTGCCGGTCACCGCCAGCTTGTCATCGATCAGGCGCAAGGTCAGGTCCGGGGCAACTTCCAGTGTGGCGTAGGGCTCGACCGCGACCGGCAGTTGCTGGCCTTGCAGACGCACGTCCATGCCCAGTGCCTGCCCCCAGGTGAGGTTGCCGCTCAACTGGCCACGTCCCGCCTCGCCACTGCGCCAGTTACCGTTGAGCTGCACTTGCTCGCCGGCAATCAGCGCCTGCAATGACAGGTCCTGAAGGCTGGCCGGCAGCTCGGCGCCACTGACTTCGCCACCGCTGAGCATCAGGTTGCCGTTGACCTGAGGTGTCAGCAAGGTGCCTGAAAGCCGACCACTGCCATTGAGCTGCCCGGCCAGGCGTTCGACCATGGGCACGAATGGGCGGGCCACCGACAAGTCCAGCCCGGCCAGGCGGAAATCACCCGACAACGGTTTGTTCTTGCGCAGCGGATCGAGCCGGGCGTTGACGTTCAGCTCACCCAGGCGCTCACCGCGAAACGCCAGGCGCGTATCGATGCGCCGCGGTGCCAGCGTGCTGTCCAGGCGCAGGGCCTGGTAAGGGAAATCGACCCAACGGCCTTTGTCGCGCACGCGCAAGGTGCCACCACTGGCATCGACAACGACAGTGCCCTTGGGGCCGCTGGCCGGGATGTCCAGGTTGATATCGGCATTGAGCAGGCCTTGCCAGGCAAAGTCCTTCGGCAGCCACTGGGCCAGGCTGCCCAGCGGGAACTGCTTGAGGTGGTAGCGCAGGCGCGGTTCGGGGGCCAGCCGCTGGTCGTCGCCACACAGGCTTGCCTGGCCGGAGCGCCAGCAGTGGGCCCCGAAGTCAAGCTGGCCGCTGGCCAGCCGCTGCAGGCGTGCGGGCGCCTGCAACTGCCAGTCCTGGCCACCGGCCTGGATGCGGCCAGTGGCCAGGCGCCCGCGCCAGTCACCTTTGTTCAACTGGCCATCCAGGCCAAGGTCGAGCTTGAGCTGCGGGCCATCCAGCGCGAGGGTCAAGGCCTGTTGGCGAATGTCGCCTTTGCCGTTGGCCTGCAACGTGCCCAAGGCGGTATCACCCAGGTGGATACCGGTTGCCTTGAGCCCGACTACACCGCGTTGGGCGTTGTCCAGGCGGGCATCCAGGTCCAACTGCTGCAGGCGGTTTTCGCCCTGAGCCAAGCGCTGGCCCTGCAGGGTGAGCGTACCTTGCGGGGCCTGCAAGGTGCCGGCGACATCCAGCCGGCCCTTGACCCCGCCTTGCAGCCTTGGCCACAACTGGCCCAGGCGCGGCAAGTCAAGGTCGATTTGCCCCGCCAGGCGCTGTTGCACGCTGCCACTGCCGTTGATGCGGTTGTCACCCAGCTGGATAGCCAGTGCGCCCAGGGTCCAGCTTTGCCCTGCCCCTTGGGCCTCGGCCTTGAGCATGGCTGGCTGGCCACGCAGGCGGCCTTTGAGGTCAAGCTGGGCATCGAGGGTAAGTGCATCGCCTTTCAGTTCGCCTTTGCTGCGCAGTGGCCCCGCCAGGGTACCGGGCAGCTCGGCCAGCCAATAGGCCGGGTCGAGCGCGGAGAGCTGCAGGTCGACATCCCAGGCCAGGGTGTCGGCAAAACGGACGGCGACACTGCCGGCTGCCTTGCCCTGGCCGGCGGTCAGCGCCAACTTCGGCAGTTTCACCTGGGTGAGGTCACCTTCGAACGGGCTGGCCAGGCTGAACGCTCCTGCCGGGCCGTCCAGGTCCCCCGTGAAAGTTCCCTGATAATTGCCATCACGATAATGCACCTGGGTATTGAAGCGCTTGAGGGTGACCTCGGGCGGTGTCTCCAGTGGGTACAGACGCAACCACGGGAAGTCCTGCCAGTCCAGCTGCGCATCGGCGCTCAGGCCTTGCTGCCAGTCAGCCGTGGCTTGCAGCTTGACCCGTTGGCTGTCGCTGGCGGTCAGGTCCAGGGCATCGAGCCTGGCGCCTTTACTGTCTACCAGGCCGGACAGGACCAAGGCGATCGGTGACTGCTCGGCCGGCAGGCTGGCCCTGCCAGACAGTTGATAGCCATCGAGCAGATCGCCCTTGGCATCGAGCTCGAGCGCTTTCAATTGCAAGGTGTCAGGCAACGCACCAGCCGGTTTGAAAGCGTCGGAGCGGATGTGCAAGGTCGCCGGCAGGTGCTCGGCCAATGCCTGCAACTGCCCGCTCAATGTGGCATCGAGGTAACCACTGCTGGTGCCGGCGAACTCCAGCGTCTTCTGCAATTGGCCTTTGGCCGTCAATGCCAGTTGCCAGGGTTTTTCGTCTACCGCAGGCAACTGTAATTGCGCCTGTAGTGTTACCGGCCAGTCGCCTTCGGGTTGCAGGTCACCCTGCAGGCTCAGTTGCAGGTCGTCGCGCAGCAGCCGCAGGCTGTCGATGCGTATCCCGCTGTTGGTCCAGTGCGCAGCCAATTGCAAATCGCCAAGCAGGTCGCTGCCATCCAGGCGCAGCTGCCCGACCTTGACCTCACCCAGTTCGATGGCCAGCGGCAAGCGCAGGGTCGGCAATTGCAGCGGGGCGCTCTCGGTCGGTTCGGTGCTTGGCGCAAAGGCCATGTCAATGCGGTCTGCCTGCAACCGGTCAATGCACAAGGTAGCGCGCAGCAAGCAAGCAGGCGACCAGGCCAGCGACGGCGCCTGCATCTCTACCGTGCTGCCGCCGTCGGCCCAGGTCAGCCGGCTGGCCTGCCAACTGCCCGCCAGGCGACCCTGGAAGTCGGCCACTTCAAGCCCCGGCACCTTGCCCAGTGCCCAGCGGCTGCCGGCCTGGGTACCCAGCAGCAAGCCGAGCACCAGGCCCATGCTCGCGACGCCCCCCAGCAGGCCCAGTGAAGTAAATTTGATTACGCGTTTCACAGCTCGGGCCCCATGGAAAAGTGCAGGCGAATGCCCCCTTCGTCATCCAGCGCCTTGGCCAGGTCCAGGCGCAGCGGCCCGACCGGCGATACCCAGCGCACACCAAAGCCGACACCGGTCTTGAGGCTGGGCAGCTCCAGGTCATTGAACGAGTTGCCTTGGTCGACGAACGTCGCGACCCGCCATTTTTCGGTCAGCGAATACTGGTACTCGACACTGCCCGCCACCAGGTAGCGCCCGCCGATACGGTCACCGTCGCTGTTCTTCGGCGACAGGGTCTGGTAGTCGTAACCGCGCACACTCTGGTCGCCACCCGCGAAGAAACGCAGCGACGGCGGAATGTTGTTCTTGAAGCCATTGGTCGCACTGCCACCAAACTGTACGCGCCCGAGAAAGCGATGGTTGTGGCCGAGCGTGGTCAGGCCTTTGAGCAATACGTTGCCGTGCAGCAGGTTGGTGTCGGAAACCAGCCCTTCCTTGGCACCTTGAACATCGAACTGCAGGCGATAGCCATTGTGCGGATCGATGCGGTTGTCACTGCGCAGGAAGGAATAGCTGATGCCAGGCATCAACAGGTTACTCAATCCGGAGTCATCACCCAGGCGATATTCTTCGCGTTGGTACTTGAGCGAAATCACCCGCTGCCAGCCACTGGGCAGCTTGCTGTGCCACTCGGGGCCGACCGTCAACAACTTGCTGAGCGTGTCGGTGCCGGCAAGTTCCTCGTTCTGGTAGCCACCGGCAAAGCGCAGCTTGTCGGTCAGCGGCGGATCGAGCGGAATGTCGTACCACAGGCCGACGTTCTGGCGCGGTGCCGACAGTTCGGTTTCCCAGCCATAGCTGTGACCTTGCGGGTTGACCCAGTGGCGGGTCCAGTTGGCCTTGCCGCGTGGCCCGACGTCGGTCGAGAAGCCCAGGCCAAGGCCCATGGTGCGTGGTTTACGGGTTTCCAGGTGAACATCCACCGGGACTTCTTCGCCCACAGCAGCAGTGGGTGCCGCATCCACACGCACGCCTTCGAAATAGCCGCTCGATTGCAGGTCGTTGTTCAGCTCTGCGACCAGTTCCGAGTCGTAAGGGGTACCCGGCTTGAACGACACCATGCGCTGCAGCAGGTCCTCGTCCAGCGGTGTGTCGCCACCGAAGGTGACGGCGCCTAGGCGATAACGCGGGCCACTCTGGTAGACCAGTTCGATATCCGCCACACCGGCTTGCGGATCGACGGCCAGGCGCTGGCTACTGAAGCGCCCACTGAAGAAGCCATAGCGCGACGCCTGGTTCTGGATCAACCGCTTGGCATCCTCGTAATGGCCGTGATTGAGTTGTTCACCCGCCCGCAGCGCCTTGCTGTCAGGCACGCGGAAGGCCTTCATCTCGCTGGCTGGGCCCTCGATGCGCACGGTCACGTTGCGCAGGCGAATCGGTTCGCCCGGGTTGATGCTGATGATCAGTTGTGGGGGATGGTCTGCGTCGCTGGCGGGCTTGACCTCGGTATCGATCTGCGCCTGATAGTAGCCAAGTGCCTGCGCCGCTTTGCGCGCCTGCTCCTCTGCCCCGCGACTGAAGCGCAAAAGTGCTTCTTCGTCGCGGTCACCCAATGTGCCTATATAGCCTTCGACATTGGCCTTGAGCGCCTTGTTGGCCGGCTTCACCTTCACCAACAACTCGCTCTGGCCCCATGCTGCGAAACTGGCGACCCAGAAAACCAGGCCCCAGGTCAATCTTCCTGAATACGTCATGCGGCGCATGCTACCAGAGCCGGGCGCTCAAGGGAGCCGCCTGGCGGCCTGTTCAGGCAAATGCGGGTTTTGAAGCGACTGGATTAGGATGAAAGAACACCCTCTCTCGGATTGGTCCTACAGCTACTTCGCCAATTTCCTCATAACCCTGACGCTGGTAAAAAGCCAGGTAGTGCTCGTTACCGGTGTCCAGCACCACCCCTTGGGTGCCTGGGTCTTCCGCGCACCAGTCGTGCACAGCTTGTAACAATTGCTCGCCGTAGTGCTTGCCCTGAAATTGCGGATGCACCCCCAGCAAAGGCAGCACATGCACCTGGTCAGTGGGCAGACAGCTGGCCAACGCAGCCTGGTAGTCCATGTAGCGCCGCGTACAGCGCAGGCCGGTACCCAGCATCATGCGCAGGCGCCAGGCCCAGCTGTCGGCCACGCCCAGCCGGCGCTGCGGTGGCACGATCAGGGCCAGGGCAATCAGACGGTCCTCGACCAGCAGGCCAATGGCGGGCAGTTGCAGGTAGAAGTGCTGGCGCACCCATTCGCGCACCATCACCCGCAGGCGCCGCTCATACCCCGGGCGCTGGGCTTCGAAGATATAGGCGAAGGTGGGCTCGTGGCGGTAGGCGTTGTACAGCAGCGAACGTGCCTCGCGGCTGTAACCATCGTCGAGCAGGCAGACACGGGCCGGGGCGGCTGTGGTTTCGGGCATTGCGGAAAGACCTCCTGGAATGGGCGTTCAGTGCCTTGGAGGTGCCCCAGCGCGCTTCGTTCACCCCCAACAGCACGTTAGCAGCAGGCTCGCCTGGCCGCCATGCTGGTGATGAAGGTCGATGTCGGCTAGCATCGCGCCTTTTACCGGGATTGTCTTTCCATGAAGATCGTCTGTTTCAACATCAACGGCCTGCGGGCCCGCCCGCATCAGCTGGCGGCGCTGATCGAAAAGCACCAGCCGGACGTGATCGGCCTGCAGGAAACCAAGGTCAGCGACGATCAGTTCCCGCTGGCCGACGTGCAGGCACTGGGTTACCACGTGCACTATCACGGCCAGAAAGGCCACTACGGCGTGGCCCTGCTGTCGCGCCAGGCGCCGCTGAGCCTGCACAAGGGCTTTGCCACCGACGAAGAAGATGCCCAGCGCCGCTTCATCTGGGGTACCTTCGCCGATGCCGACGGCAGCCCGATCACCATCATGAACGGCTATTTCCCCCAGGGTGAAAGCCGCGACCATCCCACCAAGTTCCCGGCCAAGCAGCGCTTCTACAGTGACCTGCAGGCACTGCTGGAAAGCCAGTTCCGCAACGACCAGCCAGTGCTGGTGATGGGCGACATGAACATCTCGCCGCAAGACTGTGATATCGGCATTGGCCCGGACAACGCCAAACGCTGGCTGAAGACCGGCAAGTGCAGCTTCCTGCCGGAGGAGCGTGAGTGGATGGAACGTTTGAAAGGCTGGGGGTTGGTAGACAGCTTCCGCCACCTGTACCCGGAGGTGACAGACCGTTTCAGCTGGTTCGACTACCGAAGCCGCGGCTTCGAGGACGAGCCCAAGCGCGGCCTGCGCATCGACCTGATCATGGCCTCGCAGCCGCTGGTGCCGCGCATCAAGGCAGCGGGCGTGGACTATGAGCTGCGCGGGATGGAAAAGCCGTCGGACCATGCGCCGATCTGG
>NZ_JBJJLR010000064.1:0-23873 GCF_046230975.1 Pseudomonas sp. KCJK9058 | reverse complement strand
GGAAAGGCGACACGCGATCATGGGGTAAGCGGCAATCATTACGGAAGCTCGCGCAACAGCGACAACGGTCATGGCACCACCACCTCGGGTGTCGCTCACTCCAAGGACACTCGCGGTTTGGCCAAGTCCACGGCCATCTCTCGAACGACGCCAGGCGATCATAATTCGAAAGGCCTCAGCAACGCTGTCGGGTCTTCTTCAAAAAATGATCGATGATTTGACCGCATCCATGCCGTACCGGCTTTAGCGTGCACGAAAGCCGAGCGTAGGCCGGGCTAAATGAATGGGTCACCCCCACACCCTGCGAGGGCTAAGCTTTCGCAGGGTGTTTTGTTTTGGAGGCCATCATCACGAGCGAGTCAGCACGGGTCGGGATCGATCTCGGTAAACACAGTTGCCACCGGCATGCCCAAGACACGTTGGGCCAAGCGGTGTTTCGCAAGCGGGTAGACGGCACGATCAGCCACACAGCCCAGATTCGCATCCCAAGTACAGGGGGCGCTTAGCTGGCGTAGCAAGTCTCTGATTGGCCAGGCCTGCATTTTGCTGCTGCGCTCTGTGTCGTAGCGGCCATGCTTCAGGTCGTATCTGGATGCGGCCTGAATCTTACCGGTCAGTATAGTCAGCTCCGTCCCTTTGCCGGAGTGCCTTGAATTGGACAATACCCGTGAGCGTTTGATTGATGCCGCGCTGAAGCTGTTTCTGTTGCAAGGTGTATACGTGACGGGGGTAACGGCCATTGCCGCGATGGCGGGTGTTACCAAAATGACGCTCTACAGCCATTTCCCCTCCAAGGATGCGCTGATAGTGGCGTGCCTTGAGGAGCGTGACCGACGCTGGCGTGAAGAGGTAGCGTGCACCTTGGCCAGGCATCCTGAGCCGGTCAGTGGCATGCTCGCTTTTTTCGATCTGTATGAACGCTTTCTTTTAAAAGATAGCGAGCGCGGGTGCCTGTTCGTCAACAGTGCGGCTGAATTCCCCCAGTTTAGCCACCCCGTGCATTTGGCAGTGAGCCGGCATAAGCAAGGGATACGCGAAAACCTTGCTGCCTTGGCCATGAGCGCCGGTATAAACGACCCCGACGCAGTTGCCCAAGGGCTGTTTATCTTGCTGGAGGGCAGTTTTGTCAGCGGCGCGATGGGCCAGGACATGCGGGTATTCGACACTGCCCGACAAATAGCTCATTGCTGGATCCAGAGGCAGGAGCAGGGCGTATGACCCTGGGCTTGTTAGCGGCCATTGCCGCCACCTTTTCCTGGTCACTGCTCTACATCTTTCCGGGGCTGGTCGGTGACTACAGCCTTTTTGACCTGGCAGTGGTGAGCTATGCCTTTGCCGGGTTAGGTAGCCTGCTGGTGCTGTTCGTTTACCGTAGCGCAGTGCGGCAATTGCGACTGATTGACTGGGCCTGTGCCGCACTGCTGGGCTTCTTGGGATACATTGGCTACTTCTTCCTGATCACCACTGCGGTCTTGGCAGCCGGGCCGGTGATCCCTCCGGTGATGATGGGGTCAGTACCGATCGTGCTCGCGATTGCCGGCAACCTGCGCAGTGCCAGCGTGCCCTGGCGCGCCATTGCCGGGCCACTGCTGGTGGCGGGTCTGGGCATCAGCCTGGTCAATCTGAGCGTGTTTGATGCTAGCCGTGCGGCGGCAGTGCTCCCAACCGCATCGTTACTGCTTGGGCTGCTTGCATCGTTGCTGGCAATCGCATTCTGGACCGGTTTTGGTCTATTGAATGAAAGTGCTTTGGCTCGACGCCCAAGCATGTCTCCCATGTTGTGGTCAGCCATGTTGATCTTCATGTGCAGTGTCGAAATGCTGGCGTTCATCCCGGTTGGGCTGTACTTGAAACTGTCTCATTTCGCTAGCCATCCGAGCGGATTGGCAGGTACTCAGGCGCTGATCGTCTGTGGGCTGATTCAGGGGTTAGGGGCCACCCTTGCAGGTGCCTGGGCATGGTCAATCGCAACGCGGCGTCTACCGCTGGCGCTGAGCGGGCAATTGATCGCCAGCGGATCCATTTATGCAACTACGATGGGCCTGCTCATCAACCAACGCTGGCCGTCTCCTATGGAAGCGCTTGGAACAGGCTTGTTGTTCGTAGGGGTGGTGTGGGCTATTCACGCCTTTTACCGCAAGCAAACACGCCTCCAGGCGCATGGCGAGGCATCCAGGGTACGTATCTGATCCCCGGCTCGGTTGCCCGGCCATGCGTCTGGGCTGGCCAAGTTGGCTACGCCCGCTGTCCATGGCTCAGCCTATTTCAGCGGCACGTAGATGTCTGTCTGCCATTGCTCCAGTGGCGTTTCCGGATACACGCTCAGGTAATCAAAGAACAACGGATGATCACGCAGTTCTTCGTTGCTCGATGGCAGCCAGTCACGGTAGAGCGGGTAGATAGTTTCGCCAATGTAGTCAGGCGAACCGGTATGTCGAATCACGGCACAGCGCCCCGCCGGTATTACCCGTTCATGCACCCCGAAATCGTTGGGCTGCACTGCCTCGTCTATCTCGCCGCACACGGCAAAGCGAAAGGCGTGGGCCGGGGTGGTGTCGGGGTTGTCGTAGGGGATACCGAAGGTACGGCTGCTGGCCACAGGCGACTGGCCGCTGTGCATGCGCCATTGGCGAAAACGCGAGACGCTTTCGCTGACCAGGCCGGGCGGCCCTTGGTGTTCGAGCGCGGCCACGCGGGTTTCGGCGAAATTCACGATACGGATCTGCATGGTGATACTCCTGGATCGCTGAGGAACATTGAATACAGCACTCCAGGCCTGCCAGTTCGGCGCCTTGGCGAAAGCGCTCGGCGCCATGCCGAAGGCGCGCTTGAACGCTCTGGCAAAGGCTTCGGGGCTTTCGAAACCGGCGCCGAATGCGGCCTCCAGTATGGGCGTCGCGGGCGAGGCGACCA
Organism: Pseudomonas sp. KCJK9058; assembly: GCF_046230975.1. Lineage (NCBI taxonomy): Bacteria > Pseudomonadati > Pseudomonadota > Gammaproteobacteria > Pseudomonadales > Pseudomonadaceae > Pseudomonas > Pseudomonas sp. KCJK9058. The sequence continues at coordinate 20,960 of NZ_JBJJLR010000064.1, read as the reverse complement.
GTTGATGCGCTGCGCGTCGAAGCCTCATCAGTTGCACATACCGTGAAACCGGAACGCCCATGTAGGCCGTGAACTGCCGATGGAAGTGAAATGCCGAGAAGTTGGCGATGCGGCTCAAGGCAATTACCGACAGATCGCCTTCGAGGTGGCTGTCGATGTAGGCAAGCACGGTTTCGAACCGTTTCATGTAGCTAGGGCTGTGCTGTGAGTCAGTCAACGAACGGAATCTCTGGAAGGTGCGGTAAGCGCTAGCATCCGTTGTTCAGGCACCGAGGTGCCTAGCCGTGATTGCTCTATCGGGCCTGCGCTGGGTGATCAGTCAGGGTTACAGGGTGAGTACCAAGGGGCAGCAGCGTCGACGTAAACATGTTTCTGCTTCCTGGGCAGGAACGGTGTATCAAGCGTTCCCAGTGCTATCGAAATCCAGTCGGCAAACTCACCTTGGGCGCGTGACCAGAACAAGGTCGAGCCGCACTCCGTGCAGAACTCGCGCGTAACCGTCGGTGATGAAGAAAAGGCCTTGATGCTGGTAGCGCCGCGCAGTATTCGCAGCATGCTGCGCGGAATACTGCCGTACGAAGCGAATGCGGCGCCGTGACTTTTGCGGCACTGGCTGCAGTGGCAGTGGGTCACTGCCTTGGGTGGGGTGAGTAGCAGGTAAGAGACTGCTGCACACAAGCAGCTTCCTTGGTATGTCTCTGTCATTGGCGCTTCCGTGCTGGTGGGAAAGCGCCAGCGTAAACACCTTGGCCCGATCAGTCGACCGGCCTGCGGGCCAATGGGCAATCAAACGCTACGTGTCAAGCCGCCATCGACCTTGATGTTCTGCCCAGTGATGTAGGCAGCGCCTTCGCTGGCGAGAAACGCGATGGTGGCGGCGATTTCCTCGCGGGTGCCATAGCGTTTGAGCGGCACGCTGTCGCGGCGCTGTTCGGTGGCCGGCAGGCTGTCGATCCAGCCGGGGAGGACGTTGTTGATCCTCACGTTGTCCCCGGCGAATTGGTCGGCGAAGATTTTGGTGAATGCGGCCAGGCCCGAACGGAACACTGCAGACGTCGGGAACAGCTCACTCGGCTCGAACGCCCAGGCGGTGGAAATGTTGATGATCACCCCCCCTTTCTGGCGCTGCATGTAGGGCGTCACCAGGCGAGTCGGGCGAATGACATTGAGCAGATAGGTGTCCATGCCCTTGTGCCAGTCTTCGTCGCTGATTTCCAGGATTGGCGCGCGCGGACCATGGCCGGCGCTATTGACCAGCACGTCGATGCGCCCCCACTTTTCCACCACGGCATCGACCAGGCGTTTCAGGTCCTCAACCGACTGGTTGCTACCTGTTATACCCACACCGCCAAGCTCGGCAGCCAGCGCTTCGCCCTTGCCCGAGGAGGACAGGATGCCGACCTTGAACCCGTCAGCGGCCAGGCGCCGTGCCGCTGCCGCGCCCATACCACTGCCACCTGCTGTGATGATCGCAACTTTTTCTACTGACATGCTGCCTCCGGAACGTTAATGGCTGAATGCTTAGGTGCACTAAAATTAGCAGCAGTCGTGGCCGCGAGGGAGACAGCTAAACTTCACCAAGGCAGTAGATTAACTATTGCCTGCTTGTTGCTTGAGCCAGCGCTGGACAATGCCTAGCGACTCCGGCTGCTGCAACTTTCGTGGCCATACCAGATAGAACGACTTATCGAGCCTGAGTTGCTGAGCGAAGACCTGGGTCAGCCTGCCCGCGACGAGGTCATCACTGACGAACGCCAGGCTTGCCAACGCAATACCCTGACCACTGATGGCGGCATCGATGGCCAATGAAGTCTGGTTGAACCGCAGGTTTTTGGCAGTCGCTTGCCCGTGTTGCGGGAACAGTTGTGCAAGGAACCGAGGCCAGAAATCATGGGCATCGTGGAGCAGGGTGAACGCTTGAAGCTGCTCGAAGCTGGTGGGGACTTTGCTGGCTTCGAACAACCTTGGGCTGGCCACGGCGACGATACGCTGTTCCATCAACAGCTCGCTGTTCAAACCCGCGCCGATGTCGGGCTTGCCATAGCGGACTGCGAGATCCACGCCGTCGGTATTGAAGTGGGACAGCCGATCTGTGGCCAGTACACGTAAATCGATGTCCGGATGGCTGTGCGCAAAGCGGCCCAGCCGGGGAATGAGCCATTTGGAGGCAAAGGTCGGTGTCACGCTGACCGTCAGATGAGACGCTTGTGGCCGCAGCAGGCGGGTTGCCTCATCGATCATCGCCAAGGCGTTGCGAATGCTGCCGCTGTAGCCCAGCCCCGCATCGGTCAGTGCCAGGCCCCGGGGCAGGCGCTCGAACAAACGAAGGTTCAGGCTCGCTTCCAGCCCGCGTATCTGTTGTGCAACTGCCGCCTGGGTCACCCCCAGCTCGTCGGCGGCCAGGCGAAAGTTCAGGTGGCGGGCAACCACTTCGAACACACGTAGCGCATTGAGTGAGGGCAAATCAGGGAAACCGTTTGGCATGGCGATGGACAGGGGCGGGCTGGAGGATTCACTCACGAGGCTACTCGCCGAGCGCCTGTAAAGAAACCCGCGCCACCGCAGGCAATCCGCCACGCTGCGCAGCAAGCCCTCTGTTGGCGGCTGCACATTTTCATTGTTCAGCTTGACGCGTGAAATTTTTCATGTAAATTTTCATGAAAAATAAGTCTAAAAATTTCACGGCAGTCCGAAACGATGAAGAGACACGAAGAGGTTGAAGCCCTCGCGATCCTTATTCACGACCTGCGCAAATTCAAGAACCTGACCTTGGGTGAACTGGCCGAGCGCATCAACCGCTCGGTGGGTTTCCTCTCCCAGGTCGAACGCGGCGTTTCGCGCCCGACCGTGGCAGACCTCACCGCTATCAGCGAAGCGCTCGGCGTATCAACCGCGTACTTCTACAACCTGAGCAAGCCCCGCAGCATTGGCTGGGTCACGCGCCCTAACGAGCGGCGTACGCTGTACCTGGAGTCGGGCATCACCGACGTGCTGGCTTCGCCGACCATCGCAGGCGCCTTCTCCATGCTCGACAGCCTTCTCGAGCCGGGCGCCACCAGTGGGGAGGCGTACTTGAGCGACCGTTCCGAGCAGGGCTGTTTCGTGCTCGAGGGCGAACTCACGGTGTGGCTGGACCAGGGCGATGCCGTGACCCTGCAAGCCAACGACTGCTTCCAGCTGCAACCCCATGCGCCGTTCCGTTACGCCAACCTGACGGACAGAACCACCCGTGTGCTCTGGGTCTTCAATTGAATTCGTTCACCTCACAAGGATAAGAAGATGAGTGTCATCTTTCCGGACCTGCTGGCTGAAGTGCGCTCGTTCCGAGCAGAACACCCGGCAATTCGCTATGTCGACCTGATTGCGCTGGACATCCCCGGGCACTTCTACGGCAAGCGCTACCCCATGGACATGCTGGAAAAAGTCGCAGCCGGTGCGCCACTGAAGCTGCCGCAGAACTGCGTGCTGCTGGGGACCCAGGGCGGCCTTTACCCGATTGGTGACTATTGCTTCGCCGACGGCGACCCGGATGCCGCCCGGCGCCTGGTGCCGGGTACGCTGAAGCCGGTGCGTTGGGAGAAGGAAGTGATCGCCCAGATGCTGATCACGTCCGACGGCACCGCAAAGCCGATCGAATTCGAGCCCCGTGAAGTGCTGGCGCGTGTGCTTCAGCGTCTGGCCAAGCGTGGCATCCGCCCGGTGGTGGCGTTCGAACTGGAGTTCTACCTGTTCGACCGCAAGCTTGATAACGGCCTGCCACAGTACCCACGTGACACGGCAACCGAGGATGAAGACGATCAGCCGAACATGCACATCGAGCGGTTGTCGCGCTTTTCGTCGGTCCTGCACGAGATGGTCGATGGCGCCAACGAGCAGGGCGTGCCGGCGAACGTCATCACCGCAGAGCTGGGCCCAGGCCAGTTCGAGATCAACTTCTCGCACAGCGACGATGCCCTCAGTGCGGCGGACTGGTCGGCACTGTTCTGCCGCAGTACCCGCGGTATCGCGATGAAGCACGGCTACCGTGCCAGCTTCATGAGCAAGCCCTACCTGGACGCGCCAGGCAGCGGCATGCATGTGCACGTCAGCCTGTACGACGCCGCCGGCAATAACATCCTGGCGGGAAGTGAACAGCGCAAGCTGCGCCATGCGGTGGCAGGCTGCCTGGAGCTGCTGCCGCACTGCATGCCGATCTTTGCCCCCAACCACAATGCCTACCGACGTTATGGCGCCATGGTCAACGCGGCGAGCAAGGCCAGCTGGGGTTTCGAAGACCGTGACGCGTGCATCCGCATCCCCGAGTCCGACCCGCGCAACCTGCGCATCGAGCACCGCCTCGCTGGCGCCGACGCCAACCCGTATCTGGTACTGGCGGCCATTTTGACCGGGATGGAGCATGGTCTGGATCGCGGCGTGGAGCCCATCGCCCCGCTGAACGACAACCGCCAGAGCGGCATCGACTTCCCCAAGGATGCCCTCAGCGCCTTGGCCGCCATGCGTCACCACCCGGTGGTCAACGAAGGCCTGGGCAGCGAGTTCGTGATGGTCTATTGCGAAAACAAATACCAGGAGCAACTGGACTTCATGCACCACATCGATGCCCGCGAATACCGCTGGTTCCTGTAGGTGCCGAGGTTGGAACAGCGACGCTGCACCCTCCCTTTCTACCGTTTCAATACAACGCGCAATATGGATTTGCCGGAGGAAGATATGCCACGTGTGCCCGTGATCGGCATTACCGCATGCACCAGCATGATTGAGCTGCATGCAACCCAGACCATCAGCGAGAAGTACGCGCGCGCGGCAGCCAAGGCGGCGTGTGGGCTGCCCATCGTCATTCCCAGCCTCGGTGAGCTGATGGACAGCGCCGATATTCTTGACGTGGTGGATGGGCTGATCTTCACCGGTTCGCCGTCCAACATCGAGCCGTACCACTACAACGGCCCGGCCAGTGCTGCGGGCACCCATCACGACCCTCTGCGCGATGCCACCACGTTGCCGCTGATGCGCGCCGCCATCGCCGCCGGTGTACCGGTACTCGGCATTTGCCGTGGCTTCCAGGAAATGAACGTGGCGCTGGGTGGCACCCTGCACCAGAAGGTCCACGAGACCGGCATGTTCATGGACCACCGCGAAGGCAAGGATGAGCCCCTCGACAAGCAATATGGGCCGCGCCACACCCTGCATGTAGAGCCTGGCGGCATGCTCGACCGTATGGGCTTGCCGGCAATATTCGACGTCAATTCCATCCACGGCCAAGGCATCGACGTACTGGCCCCCGGGCTGAGGGTGGAAGCGCTGGCGCCCGATGGCCTGGTGGAAGCGATTTCGGTCGAGAACAGCAAGGGTTTTGCCCTGGGTGTGCAATGGCACCCCGAGTTCCAGGTCATGGATAACCCCCATTACCTGGCCATCTTCCAGTCCTTTGGCAAGGCCTGCCGGCACCGCTCGGTACTGCGCCAGAGGCTGTTGCTGTCTGCCTGAGCAGCGGCCTTTCCCACCTGTAAAAAATACCCTCGCAGCGCGGCTGCGCAACTTGATGGAGTGAAGTCAATGAGTGAACAGAATTCGCAGACCCTTGCCTGGCAAACCATGAGCCGCGACCATCACCTGGCCCCGTTCAGCGATGTCAGGCAACTGGCCGAGAAAGGCCCGCGCATCATCACCTCGGCCAAGGGCGTGTACCTGTGGGACAGCGAGGGCAACAAGATTCTCGATGGCATGGCCGGCCTGTGGTGCGTGGCGGTCGGCTATGGTCGCGATGAGCTGGCCGATGTCGCCAGCCAGCAGATGAAGCAGTTGCCTTACTACAACCTGTTCTTCCAGACCGCGCACCCGCCCGCGCTGGAGCTGGCCAAGGCGATCGCCGAGGTGGCCCCGCAAGGCATGAACCACGTGTTCTTCACCGGTTCCGGCTCCGAAGGCAACGACACCGTGCTGCGCATGGTCCGCCATTACTGGGCTCTGAAGGGCCAGAAGAACAAGAAGGTCATCATTGGCCGCATCAACGGCTACCACGGCTCTACCGTGGCGGGCGCCGCCTTGGGCGGCATGAGTGGCATGCACCAGCAGGGCGGGGTGATCCCGGATGTCGTGCACATCCCGCAGCCGTACTGGTTTGGCGAAGGCGGCGACATGACCGAGGCCGACTTCGGTGTGTGGGCGGCCGAGCAACTGGAGAAGAAGATCCTCGAAGTTGGCGTGGACAACGTCGCCGCCTTCATCGCCGAGCCGATCCAGGGCGCCGGTGGCGTGATCATTCCGCCGCAGACCTATTGGCCGAAGATCAAGGAAATCCTGGCCAGGTACGACATCCTCTTCGTCGCCGACGAAGTGATCTGCGGGTTCGGCCGTACCGGTGAGTGGTTCGGCACCGATTATTACGACCTCAAGCCTGACCTGATGACCATCGCCAAGGGCCTGACCTCCGGTTACATCCCCATGGGCGGGGTGATCGTGCGTGACGAGGTGGCCAAGGTGATCAGCGAAGGCGGCGACTTCAACCACGGCTTCACCTATTCCGGCCACCCGGTGGCGGCAGCGGTGGGCCTGGAGAACCTGCGGATCCTGCGTGACGAGCAGATCATCCAGCAGGTGCACGATAAAACCGCGCCTTATCTGCAACAACGCCTGCGCGAACTGGCCGACCACCCGCTGGTAGGCGAAGTGCGCGGCCTGGGCATGCTCGGTGCGATCGAGTTGGTGAAAGACAAGGCCACCCGGGCCCGTTATGAAGGCAAAGGTGTCGGCATGATCTGTCGCCAGCACTGCTTCGACAACGGCCTGATCATGCGCGCTGTAGGCGACACCATGATCATCGCGCCACCGCTGGTGATCAGTATCGAAGAGATCGACGAACTGGTGGAGAAAGCCCGCAAGTGCCTGGACCTGACCTATGAGGCTGTTCGGTAAGGACGGAGGGCCTGGTTAGCTGTTCTCAGCACCTGTGAGATCGAGCGCCGCCTGCGCGGTGCTCGATCGGTGCCGCAATCGTACATTTCACGTCAGGCACCTTCCGCAAAGCATTTTGCTTTGTGAAATGAATCCTGTACTTTTCTGGGCATCCATTTCCCGTCTGAAAGTCGCGATTCAACCATGAAAGTGCACGAAGAAATCGAAGGCCTGGCAGTACTGATTCGCGACCTGCGCAAGTTCAAGGGCCTGACACTGGGCGAGCTGGCACAGCGCATCGGCCGTTCGGTGGGCTTTCTGTCCCAGGTCGAACGCGGCGTGTCACGCCCGACTGTGGCCGATCTCACAGCCATCAGCGAAGAGCTCGGTGTATCCACAGCCTACTTCTACAAGCTGGACAAACCCCGTGAGCTCGACTGGGTCACCCGCCCGCACGAGCGTCGCACGCTGCACCTGGCAGGTGGCATCACCGACGTGCTGGCATCGCCCTCCATAACGGGCGCGTTTTCCATGCTGGATAGCCATTTGCAGCCGGGGGCCAGCAGTGGCGAGGAGTACCTGGACGACAGCTCGGAGCAGGGCTGCTTCGTGCTCGAAGGCGAACTGACCGTATGGTTGGGCGATGCTGACCCGGTCACGCTGTACGCCAATGACAGTTTTCAGTTGCAACCCCACGCCCGTTTTCGGTATGCCAACCTGACCGACAAGCCCACACGCGTGCTTTGGGTGTTCAGCTGAGGGCCGTCGCACAGGCATGCGCTTGTGCCTGGGCTGGCCGGGAAAGTTGGCCTGCAAGCAATGTGCTGGCTGCATGGGGTATCCTTGCACCACGCAATCAACTTCGAAGCAGTGAATGAACAATGGGTTTTGAACAACTAGCTGAGCTACGAGACCGCCTGCGGGCGGAAAAAGGGCAGGTAAAGGCCGAGAGCGCGAAACCGCCCAAGCGCAAGTCGCCCCCGCAGGCGAAGCCGCGTGAGATGGACCCGGCGGTGGCAGCGATCTGGCCACTGCAGAAGCATTTTCCCTTGGCTTTCCCGGTCAACCCGGCCCCCAAGGTGCCGCTCAAGGAGGGCATTTTCAAGGATGCCGAGCAACACCTGGAGCTGCTTGGGTTAACCCGTGAACAGCTCAAGCTGGGCATTTCCACGTGGTGCCGGGGCGCTCGATACTGGGCGAGCATGGTGGAGAATGCTCCGCGCCTTGACTTGAACGGTCAGGCCGCGGGTACTGTGACCGCCGCTCAGGCGCTGCATGCCAAGCAGCAGGCTGCGCGGCAACGCAGCCAGGATCGACGCAATCGAGCGAAGTCAAAGGCCCAGGTCCAGGCCCAGGCTCCGGCCCCCGCCCCCGCCGCCGACACCGCGACGGTGAAGTCTACCGACTGAACTCAGTCGCGTTCTGCCCCGTCGCCATGCTGGATGGCAGCCCATTGCCGGGGCTGCCGTCTGGCAGGCCCGGCAATGGACCAGGTTCGGTTTCGAGGGCCTGGTGCATGCAACGATGGTTTCAAGACCCACCTGATCGGCAAGCCGCGGCAGATGATGCCGGGGCGTAACCACGTTCGTCGGTTTCAGAATGCGCCTGGTCGTTCGTATGCAACCCCTCGGCGCCACAAGTGCCATGCTAGCAGGATGCCCAAGGGTCAGTGCGCGCAGACGTGCGGCCGTGGGCGAGGAGGCCGCCAGTACCACGCAACTGTGACGTGGGCGGTGCGCCGCAGCAGAACACGCCGGAAACCTGCCCCTTAAAAAAAATCAGGCAGGGTCCGTGATGCCGAGGTCCGCTGTATGCCTGATGAATTGCTCCACCTGCCTGTAATCCAGCGCATTCTGGCCCGCGACAAGGACACCCCCGGTGCCCTGTTGCCGATCCTGCATGCCGTCCAGCACGAGCTGGGTTACATCCCCGACGCTTCTGTTCCCGAGATCGCCCATGCCCTCAACCTCAGCCTGGCTGAAGTGCGTGGGGTTATCAGTTTTTATCACGACTTCCGCACCGCGCCGCCCGCTCGCCACACCCTGCGCCTGTGCCGTGCCGAGTCGTGCCAGAGCCGTGGCGCCGAAGCCCTGGCCGCGCAATTGCGTGAACAGTTGGCACTGGACGACCACGGCACCAGCGCCGACGGCGCCATCAGCCTGCGCCCTGTTTATTGCCTGGGTGCCTGTGCCTGCTCGCCAGCGTTGGAGCTGGACGGCCAGGTGCACGCGCGCCTCACCCCTGAGCGCCTGCGGGACTTGGTCAATGGTTGCCGGGAGGACTCAGCATGCTGAAGCTGTATATTCCCTGTGATTCGGTAGCCCGTGCCGTGGGTGCCGATCAGGTTGCCGATGCCCTGCTGCATGAGGCCGAGCGCCGCCAGTTGCCGCTGGACATCCAGCGCACCAGCTCGCGCGGGCTTTACTGGCTGGAGCCGCTGATCGAGTGCGACAGTGCGCAAGGGCGCCTGGGTTTCGGTCCGATTACGCCACACGATGTGCCGTCACTGCTTGATGCCTTGGCGGGCGAACCCGGTGGCCACTCGCTGGCACTGGGGCCGGTCGAAGAAATACCCTATCTCAAGACCCAGCAACGCTTGCTGTTCGCACGCGCGGGCATCACCCGCCCATTGTCACTGGACGACTATCGTGCCCATGGCGGTTTCGCAGGCCTTGAGGCCGCCGTGGCGCTGGACGGTGCCGAAGTGGTTGCCGCAGTACTCGACTCCGGCCTGCGTGGCCGTGGTGGTGCGGCGTTCCCGGCCGGCATCAAGTGGCGCACCGTGCGTGACGCTGGCGCCGGGCAGAAGTACGTGGTGTGCAACGCCGACGAGGGTGACTCGGGCACGTTCGCTGATCGCATGCTGATGGAGGGCGACCCCTTCCTGCTGATCGAGGGCATGATCATTGCCGGCCTTGCCGTGGGGGCCGACAAGGGCTACGTCTATGTGCGCTCGGAGTACCCCGACGCCATCCGGGTACTTGACCAGGCCTTCGCCATCGCGCGTGACGCTGGCTACCTGGGTGCTGACGTAGCCGGCAGCGGCCAGGCGTTCGACCTGGAAGTGCGGGTGGGCGCCGGCGCCTATATTTGCGGCGAAGAAACCGCGCTGCTCGAATCCATCGAAGGCAAGCGTGGCATTGTCCGCGCCAAGCCACCGCTGCCCGCACTCCAAGGGCTGTTCGGCCTGCCGACGCTGGTGCACAACGTGCTTACCCTGGCTTCGGTGCCCATCATTCTGGCCAAGGGGGCAGCGTTCTATCGCGATTTCGGCATGGGCCGCTCGCTGGGCACCATGCCGTTCCAGCTGGCCGGCAACATTCGCCAGGGTGGCCTGGTCGAGCGCGCGTTCGGCCTGACCCTGCGCGAGCTGGTGGAAGGCTATGGCGGTGGCACGGCCAGTGGCCGGCCGCTGAAGGCCGCGCAGGTCGGTGGCCCGCTTGGTGCCTGGGTACCCCCCAGCCATTTCGACACCCCACTGGACTATGAAGCGTTTGCTGCCGTGGGCGCGATGCTCGGCCACGGCGGTGTGGTGGTGGCCGACGATACGTTGAACATGGCCAACATGGCGCGTTTCGCCCTGCAGTTCTGTGCCGAAGAGTCCTGCGGCAAGTGCACCCCGTGCCGCATCGGCTCCACCCGGGGCATGGAAGTGGTCGACCGGTTGATCGCCAGCAGTGACATCACCGAGCGCCATGACCAGGCGCTGTTGCTGCGCGACCTGTGCGACACCCTGCAGTACGGTTCGTTGTGCGCCATGGGCGGTATGACTGCCTATCCGGTGGCCAGCGCGCTCAAGTACTTCCCCGCCGATTTTGGGCTGACCACCACGGAGGCCGCACAGTGATCAATTTCTTCGACCCCGCTTCTGATAAAAGCAGCGACCTCGGCACCCCGGCCCGCGAAAGCGACGTGCAGATCAGCCTGAGCATCGATGGCCGCGCCATCAGCGTGCCTGCTGGCACCTCGGTCATGCGCGCCGCCGCCATGCTGGGCACCAGCATCCCCAAACTGTGCGCCACCGACAGCCTCGAAGCCTTCGGCTCCTGCCGCATGTGCATGGTGGAAATCGAAGGCATGCGCGGCTACCCGGCATCCTGCACCACGCCAGTCAGCGAAGGCATGGTGGTGCGCACCGAAACCCCGCGCCTGGCCGGCCTGCGTCGCAACGTGATGGAGCTGTACATTTCCGACCACCCGCTGGACTGCCTGACCTGTTCGGCCAACGGCAACTGCGAGCTGCAGACCGTCGCCGGCCAGGTGGGCCTGCGTGAGGTGCGCTACGGCTATGACGGCGCCAACCACCTGGACGAGAAAAAAGACGTTTCCAACCCGTATTTCGACTACGAGCCGAGCAAGTGCATCGTCTGCAGCCGCTGTGTGCGCGCCTGCGAGGACATCCAGGGTACGTTCGCCCTGACCATTACCGGGCGCGGTTTCGAATCGCGGGTGGCGGCAGCGGGTGGCGAAAACTTCCTGGCTTCCGAATGCGTGTCGTGCGGCGCCTGCGTGCAGGCCTGTCCGACCGCGACCCTGACGGAAAAGAGCCTGGTGCAGCTTGGCCAGCCTGAGCGTTCGGTCATTACCACCTGCGCCTACTGCGGTGTTGGCTGCTCGTTCCGCGCCGAAATCAAGGGTGACCAACTGGTGCGCATGGTCCCGGACAAGAACGGTGGCGCCAACCACGGCCACGCCTGCGTCAAGGGCCGCTTTGCCTGGGGCTACGCCACCCACCCGGACCGCATCACCAAACCGATGATCCGCAAGCGCCTGGAAGACCCGTGGCAGGAAGTCAGCTGGGACGAGGCCGTGACCTATGCCGCCAGCGAGTTCCGCCGCATCCAGCTCAAATACGGGCGCGACTCCATCGGCGGCATCACCTCCAGCCGTTGTACCAACGAAGAAGCCTACCTGGTGCAAAAACTGGTGCGCACGGCGTTTGGTAACAACAACGTCGACACCTGCGCACGGGTGTGCCATTCGCCCACCGGTTATGGCCTGAAGCAGACCCTGGGTGAGTCAGCCGGCACGCAAAGCTTCGACTCGGTGATGCAGGCCGACGTTGTGCTGGTGATTGGCGCCAACCCCACCGATGCGCACCCGGTGTTCGGCTCGCAACTCAAGCGTCGCCTGCGCCAGGGGGCGCGGCTGATCGTGATCGACCCACGGCGTATCGACCTGGTCGACTCGCCGCACGCCCGCGCCGACCTGCACCTGCAACTGCGCCCGGGCACCAACGTGGCCATGCTCAACGCCCTGGCCCACGTGATCGTTACCGAGGGCCTGCTGGCCCAAAGCTTCATCGATGCCCGCTGCGAAACCGAAGACTTTGCCCGTTGGCGCGACTTCGTCAGCCTGCCAGACAACGCTCCCGAGGTGCTCGGCCCGGTTTGTGGCGTGCCACCTGAGCAGATCCGCGCTGCGGCCCGGCTGTATGCCACCGGCGGCAACGCGGCCATCTACTACGGCCTGGGTGTGACCGAGCACAGCCAAGGCAGCACCGCAGTGATGGGCATCGCCAACCTGGCCATGGCCACTGGCAACATCGGCCGTGAAGGGGTAGGGGTGAACCCGCTGCGCGGGCAGAACAACGTGCAGGGCTCTTGCGACATGGGCTCGTTCCCCCACGAGCTGCCCGGCTACCGGCATGTCTCCAACGAGGGCGTGCGCGCCGAGTTCGAACAGGCATGGGGCGTGACCTTGCAGCCCGACCCGGGTCTGCGCATTCCCAACATGTTCGAGGCGGCGCTGGATGGCAGCTTCAAGGCGCTGTACTGCCAGGGTGAGGACATCGCCCAGAGCGACCCCAACACCCAGCACGTCACCGCGGCCTTGCTGGCCATGGAGTGCGTGGTGGTGCAGGACATTTTCCTCAACGAAACTGCCAAGTTCGCCCATGTGTTCCTGCCGGGCAGTTCGTTCCTGGAAAAGGACGGCACCTTCACCAACGCCGAGCGGCGTATTTCGCGGGTGCGCAAGGTCATGGAGCCGCTGGCCGGCAAGGCCGACTGGGAAGCTACCGTGGCCCTGGCCAACGCTCTGGGCTACCCGATGAACTACCGCCACCCGTCCGAGATCATGGACGAGATCGCCCGCCTGACGCCGACCTTCCGTCGTGTCAGCTACGCGGAAATCGACCGCCATGGCAGCCTGCAGTGGCCGTGCAACGACGCTGCGCCAGACGGCACGCCGACCATGCACATCGACCAGTTCGTGCGTGGCAAGGGCCGCTTCATGCTCACCGGCTACGTGCCCACCGACGAAAAGGTCAACAACCGCTACCCGTTGCTGCTGACTACCGGTCGTATCCTCAGCCAGTACAACGTCGGCGCCCAGACCCGGCGCACTGCCAACGTTGCCTGGCATGATGCCGACCGCCTGGAGATCCACCCGACCGACGCGGAAAGCCGTGGCATCCACGACGGTGACTGGGTCGGCATCGGCAGCCGCGCCGGGCAGACTGTGCTGCGTGCCAAGGTCAGTGCGCGGGTGGCGCCGGGCGTGGTGTACACCACCTTCCACTTCCCGGAGTCGGGTGCCAACGTGATCACCACCGACAACTCCGACTGGGCCACCAACTGCCCCGAGTACAAGGTGACGGCAGTGGAGGTGGTGAAAGTGTTCCAGCCATCGCAATGGCAGAAGCGCTATCAGGACTTCAGTGATGAACAGCAGCGGCTGCTGAAAGAGCGCCGTGCTGCGGAGAAAGCCGAGGTTCGCCGATGAGCAGTGAAAACCTGGTCAAGATGGCCAACCAGATTGCCCATTACTTCGACAGCGAGCCAGACCGGGCGCTGGCGGTGCAAGGGGTGCGGCAGCATCTGAAGAGCTTCTGGACGCCGGCGATGCTCCGGCAATTGGCGGAGTGGAGCGAGGCCCACGCGGGGGAGGGGCTTGACCCGAAGGTGCGGGAGGCGTTGGTCTAGATTCCCGGGCGGCAACGGAACCTTGGGGCGGGTTTGCCTGCGAATGTGGCGTTGAAATCAATGACGCATTCGCGGGTGAACCCGCTCCTACAAGGGGCCTGCATATTGCCTACTCAGCCGCGGGCCAGCTCCGCCAGGTGGGCGATGGCTTCTTCGCTCTTGAGCACCAGCACATCGCCCTCCAGCGCATCCAGCACCACTTCCGAGGTATTGCCAATCAACGCCCCGGAAATCCCCGTGCGGCACACCGTGCCTATCACGGTCACCACTGCATCGAGCTTCTTTTCGGTATGTGGAATCAACACATCCGCTGGCCCTTCGGCCACGTGCAGGCACTCATCGCTGATGCCGTATTCGGCCTGGAACGCCTTGCATGCTTCACGGTAGCGTTTTTCGATCGTATCGCTCAGCTGGTAGGCCGGGTCCGAGGCTGACAGCATCGGCGACGGGTGGGCGCTGATGACATGCAGTTCTCCCTTGGCCAGTTTGGCAATCTCGAAGCCGTGGTCGATGATGCTGGCATGCAGGCGGCGGTGGTCTTCGTCCTGGTTACCCACGTCCACCGCCGCCAAAATCTTGCCCCCGGTCCACGGCCGTTCGCTCTTGACCATCAGCACGGTACCCGGGCATTGGCGCAGCAGCTTCCAGTCGCTGGGGGTGAGCAGGGCCTTTTTCAGCGGGTTGTCCGGGCGGTGTTCCTTGATCACCAGTTCGCAGCCTTCGGCCTGCTGTACATGGATGATGGTGTCGTGCAGGCTGTCGCGCCAGCCCTCTTCATGGGTGACATTGGCGTAGCCGTCATCATGCAACTGGCTGCTCAGCAGGCTGAGCAGCGCACTGTGATCATGCCGCTTGTCACACATCAGCAAGTGCAGGCGTGCGCCCGTGACGCCTGCAATCAGCTTGGCGCGCGTAAGCGCCCGGCTGTGAGCGTGCGCGGGGTCGAGGACGACGAGAATGCTGCGGACGGCTTGCATGGGCGTTAACTCCCTTCGATGATGGCGACCAATGCCTGACTATAGTCGGCGCTTCCCCCGCCAGCGCTTGATGTACATCAAGCATAGTCACTGGCATCGCCAGCCGCCGCCGGTATAATCGCCGGCCCTGCCAGTTCTGTGTGGTTGCACGCTTATGTCCCTGATCCCCGAAATCGACGCCTTTCTTGGCTGCCCGACGCCAGATGCCTGGATCGAAGCGGCGCTCGCCGACCAGGAAACCCTGCTGATCGACCACAAGAACTGCGAGTTCAAGGCCGCCAGCACGGCCTTGAGCCTGATCGCCAAGTACAACACTCACCTTGATCTGATCAACATGATGTCGCGCCTGGCCCGCGAGGAGCTGGTGCATCACGAACAGGTGTTACGCCTCATGAAGCGTCGCGGGGTGCCGTTGCGCCCGGTGTCGGCGGGGCGTTACGCGTCGGGGTTGCGCCGACTGGTGCGCGCCCACGAGCCGGTCAAGCTGGTGGATACACTGGTGGTGGGGGCGTTCATCGAGGCGCGCAGTTGCGAACGTTTTGCCGCGCTGGTGCCGCATCTGGATGAAGAGCTGGGCCGCTTCTACCACGGGCTGCTGAAAAGCGAAGCGCGCCACTACCAGGGCTACCTGAAACTGGCGCACAACTACGGTGATGAGGCGGACATCGCCCGCCGTGTCGAGCTGGTACGCGCTGCGGAAATGGAGCTGATCCAGTCGCCAGACCAGGAACTGCGCTTCCACAGCGGCATCCCGCAGGCTTTGGCCGCCTGATGGGCACCAGGCGGCGCAGGCCTTAACTGCGCCGACCCAGTAGCAGGCCTACCGCCAACCCGAGGCCGGCGGAAATGGCCACGGTCTGCCAGGGGTGGCCGCCGATGTAGTCTTGAGTGGCGTCCACCACCGGTTGTGCCTTGCTGCGCACGTTGCTCGCCGCCTGGCGTGCCTGGCGCAGCTTCAGGCTCACCTGGGCGCGCAACGTCTCTGCTTCTTCGCCGACCAGTGCGGCACTGTCGTTCAGCAGTTTTTCCGATTCTTCTATCAGCGATTGCAGTTCGCTGAATACCTGGTCCTTGATCTGATCGCTGTCCGCCAGCGTGGCGTTTTTCCGGGCCATGAACTCGTCCTCGTCAATGGGGGTGATGTGAACAATGGATGCCGCCACGTCGGGAAAGTTGCGGCGGCTTTCCGGTGATGCTGTGCCTGGGTGTAAGATAGCGGCCATTTTCAAACCTGCAGGTACCTTCATGAGTTTCAATCTGGCCAACATGAGCTTCGAGGAACGGGCGCAGATCGAGGCAGAGAAGGCCCGGTTGTTCGAGATGTGGCAGAACAACCTGGGCAAAGCCAAGGGCGAAGCCGCCCGGCTGATTGCCGAAAAGCCACGGCGCAAGGGCAAATGGGCCGAGTGGGTGCGCGCCGAACTGGACGGCATGACGCCGCCTGAATACGCCAGCATGGTGCGCAGCGAAGTCAACAAGCTGATGGCCGCAGCCAGCGCCAACCGCTGAGCACACCCGACCGGAGCTTGTTTATCAGTAGGTGCCCTTGGGCAGGTCCAGCTTGCCTTCATCGGTAAAGCGCACGGTCCCCAGCGGCCCGCCGGCCAGTTTGCCGCGCAGCTTGTAGGGTAGACCCTGCAGCGAATCTACCTTGCCCAGCCCATAGGCCTGGCGCAGGAAGGAAAACGCCGTGATGCTTACCGGCACCACGATCACCGCTTCGTCGTAGCGGCCAATGTGCCCCTGCTGGTCACTGACACCAGCGGCCAGCGGCTGGCCGTTCACTTCTAGGTTCAAGGCGATGCCGTTGTAATCGATCGGTGCCTCATTGGGGTTTTGCACCCGCATTTTCACCGCCATGCGCAGTTCCAGCTCCTGCCCGGGCAGTGGTTCGATGCCGATCACGCTGATGTTCACCGGGTCGCGTGGCTGGAACAGCGCACAGGCCGCGAGGCCAAAGGCCAACAGCAGGACCAGGAACAGGCGGGTGTAGCGGTACAGACGGGCAGTCATGGGCTGTGACCTTGCCGGAGTGGAGCTGGCAGTGTGGCAAATGTGCGTCGACGTTGAAAGTATCGGTTCATATGAAAGATACTGTTTCTCATTAACGCCCGATAACCTCTCTTACTGGCTGTTCCCCAATCATGCTGACTTCACCCATGTCGGGCCTGCTGGCAAGCTTCCAGGAGCACTACGACGACCTGCTGCAGTTTCTGACGCGGCGCATGAGCGACCGTCAGCGCGCGGCCGATGTGGCGCAGGAAACCTACCTGAAGCTGGTGAACATCGACGAGCAGGCGGTGCCGGTGGTGCACGCGCGCAGTTTCATCTTCCGTGTGGCCGGCAACCTGGCGATTGACGCCTTGCGCCGTGAGCAACGCATCGCCGCCAGCCACGACGACAGCGACAGAGCCTGTGAGGTGGCCTGCCCGGCGCCCGCCCCTGAGGCGGCGTTGCTGGCCCGCGAGCGCTTGCAGATTCTTGACCAGGCCCTGTTGCAGTTGCCCGACAATGCCCGCCAGGCGCTGTTGCTCAACCGTGTCGAGGGCCTGACCCAGAAGCAGGTCGCTCAACGCCTGGGGGTTTCCGAGAGCATGGTGGCAAAGTATATCGGCCAGGCCTTGCGCCATTGCCGCGTCCGGCTGAAGCAGGCGGGTGTGGCGGCATCGGTGGTGTTGCTGGTCGCCGCCGTGGCGGGTTGGCAGCAAGCCCCGATGCTGCTGGCCGATTACCACACCGCCGTGGGCGAGCGGCAGGTCATTACCCTGGCAGATGGCACACGGGTGACGCTGAACAGCGCCAGTGCCTTGAGCGTGGCGTTCAGCGAGCATGAGCGGCGTGTGGTACTCGATGCGGGTGAGGCGCTGTTCGAGACCGCCGATGATTCACGTCCGTTCGTGGTCGAAACGGCCGGTGCGCGGGTGCAGGGCAATGCCGCCACCTTCAGCGTGCACCGCGATGGCCACGTCGTGTTGGCACGCGGTGAAGCCAAGGTGGGTGAACATGAACTGGCGGTGGCGGCCGATGCCGGCACGCAGATGGCCTGGCAGCGTGGCAAGCTGATCTTCAACGGCAAGCCGCTGGGGCAGGTGCTGACGGAGCTTGAGCGATACCGGCATGGGCGCATTGTGTTGTCCGACAGCAAGCTGGCTGCGATGGAAGTGAGCGGGGTGTTTGACCTGGATGAGCCTGAGGCCCTGTTGCGGACGTTGGAGCAGCGGTATGGCCTGAAGGTGACCTACCTGCCATGGTTGGCCGTGGTGCATTGATCAGCCTGTGCCGGCCTCTCAACGGGCAAGCCCGTTCCTGCACAGGTCGCACAACTTTCAGGCGGACGCAGTCGTTGCAGGAGCGGGCTTGCCCGCGAAGAGGCCGGACAGAAACAAAAATATTTTCCATTTGCCACTGCAAGTTCCTGCAAGCCAGATCGTCGTAGTGAGACTGATCAGCAACCCATTCTCATTTACGACTTGTCAGGAAGCTCCTTCGTGCCTCTGATGCTCAAGCCCTTGCACCGCCGTCGCGGTCCTTTTCACCATGCCTTGATGTCTTGCAGTGCCATGGCCCTGTTGCTCGGCCCCCTGCACGCAGGGGCCGCGACGACTGCCGAACAGACCCAGATGCAAGCTCGCCAGGTCCAGCTCGACCTGCCAGCCCAGCCGCTGGACCAGGCGCTGACCACCTTCGCCGACCAGGCCGGCCTGCACCTGCTGTACACCACAGGCGATGTCGCCGGCCAGGTCAGCCCGGCGTTGCAGGGCAACTACAGTGTCGAGCAGGCCCTGCAGCAGTTGCTGGCCGGCAGCGGCATGAGCTGGCAGTTCAGCGAGGCTCGCACCGTCACCCTGCGCAAGGCCGAGGCCGCGCCGCAGGCGGTCAACCTGAAGCCGATCGAAGTCAGCGTAGCGTCGCGCACCAGCACTGCCATCAGCGAAATCCCTGGGACCGTCTGGGTGGTCGACCAGCAGCAATTGCGCGAGCAGATCGACAGCGG
Source organism: Pseudomonas sp. KCJK9058 (assembly GCF_046230975.1). NCBI lineage: Bacteria > Pseudomonadati > Pseudomonadota > Gammaproteobacteria > Pseudomonadales > Pseudomonadaceae > Pseudomonas > Pseudomonas sp. KCJK9058. The sequence goes on along the minus strand of NZ_JBJJLR010000064.1, from coordinate 2,172 downwards.
CGTCAGCCTGAAGGAAGCCATCGGCAAGCTGGTACCGGGCCTTGACCTGGCGCCGGAAGGGCGCACCAATTACGGCCAGAACATGCGTGGGCGCAACGTGCTGGTGATGATCGACGGGGTCAGTCAGAACAGCTCCCGCGGCCTGTCGCGCCAATTCGACAGCATTTCGCCATTCAACGTCGAGCGCGTCGAAGTGCTGTCTGGCGCCAGCGCCATCTACGGCGGTGGCGCCACTGGCGGCATCATCAACATCGTGACCAAAAAGGGCGAGCCTGGCCCGGCGCGCTTCGAGACCCAGTTGGGGGCCAGCAGCGGTTTCAACAACAGCGACGACCTGGCCACCCGTTTCGCCCAGTCGGTCAGCGGCGGCAACGAACGGGTCAATGCCCGGTTGGGCGTTTCCGGTGAGCAGAACGAAGCCTTCTACGATGGTGCTGGCGACCAGATCTTCATCGACAACACCCAGACCGACCTGCAGTACAACCGCACCATCGACGTACTCGGTACCTTGGGCCTGCAGCTGAACGACCAGCAGAGCCTCGACCTGTTGGCCCAGTACTACGACTCGGGCAACCACGGCAGCACGGGTATCTACTTCCCCAACCTGAACTACAACGCGCCATCCGACCTGGAAGACGCCGAGCTGCGCAGCGGTTATTCATCGGACCTGGAGCCGCGTACGCGGCGCTTGCTGCTCAACGCCAATTACCACCACACCGACGTGCTGGGCCAGGACTTCTACCTGCAGGCCTCGTACCGCAAGGAAGACGACAACTTCTACCCGTTCCCGTACTACAACCGTGCCACGCCCACCGGCTCGCGCGGGGTGTACTTTGCCGCCTCGCAGCAAAACTTCGAAGTCACCAGCCTCAAGGGCCTGTTTGCCAAACAGTGGGATACGCTGAAGCTGACCTACGGCGTTGACCTGGACCGCGAGCGCTTCAACGCCGAGCAGACCACCTTCAACGCCCAGACCTCGTCCGAGTCGGGTGGCCTGGAGCTGGAAAAAGACAGCAAGGCCGCACGCTACCCCAGCTACCGGGTGGATGGTGTGTCGGTGTATGCCCAGCTGGACTGGCATGCCACCGACAACCTGACATTGTCCGGTGGTGCCCGGCGGCAGCAGATGGACGTGGATGTCAGCGACTTCAAGGGCGTGCCGGGCGGCAGTAACGACTATCAGGTCAACCTGTTCAACGTCGGTGCCATCTACGACTTCAAGAACGGCCACCAGGTGTGGAGCAACTATGGCGAAGGCTTCGACCTGCCTGACCCGGCCAAGTACTACGGCAAGCCGGGCCTGAGCGTGGCCGATAACCCGTTGGCCGGTATCAAGAGCCGCCAGGTGGAAGTGGGCTGGCGCTATGCCGACCTGGATTGGGATGCACAGGCAGCGCTGTACTACATCTGGTCGGACAAGATCATCAACGTCGATTCGCAAACGCTGACCATCGACGTGGAAGAACAGAAAAGCCGCGACTTTGGCTTTGAAGGTGCACTGACCCGGCACTTCCAGACCGGCTGGGAAACCGGCGGCACATTGCACATGACACGCTCCGAGGAAGAGGCCGAGGATGGCGGCTGGATCAAGCGCGATGCCCGTTATGCCTCGTTGTCCAAGGCCACCGAGTTCGTCGGCTGGAAAGGCGATGGCCGCAGTGTACGGTTGCAGGCCAACCATGCCTTCAGCCTGAAGGACGATGCCGATCACGAGATTGACGGTTACACCACCTTCGACCTGCTGGGCAGCCAGGACACCGGTTTCGGCACCGTCAGTGCCGGTATCCAGAACCTGCTGGACAAGCAGTACAGCACGGTATGGGGACAGCGTGCGACGTTGTTCTATTCGCCGACCTACGGGCCGGCGTATCTGTATGACTACCAGGGGCGCGGGCGGACCTACACCCTGACCTGGAGCATGGCTTACTGATTGTGGTTGCCTGAACCGGCCCTTTCGCGGGTGAACCCGCTCCTACGACGACGGCCTGTGCCCAGCCACCGACAGGTGTCCATCACCGATCCGATGTAGGCGCGGGTTTACCCGCGAATACGGTAGCGGCGGCAACGGTGAACGGCGGGTGTAAATTGGCCAGCAGGCCCGGCCCCTTCGCGGGTAAACCCGCTCCTACACGACGGTGCCTGTGCCCAGCCACCGATGCGTGTCCACCCTCA
>NZ_JBJJLR010000063.1:0-27851 GCF_046230975.1 Pseudomonas sp. KCJK9058 | reverse complement strand
CCGCGGCTTTCGCCTGGGCACTGGGAACCCATGACCCCCCGAACGGTCCCGCGGCCCCCCCTGCCCCCGCCGCCCCGACCACGGATGTCGCGGCTACGAGGAAGCGGCGCCGGCCTGCGTTGACGCCGTCATTGCTCATTCAGTCCTCTCCCATCAGCTTGCTTGGCCAGTTGGACCTGGCCTGTACTTAGGTTGTGTCAATGGCACTAAAAATTGGCCGCCATGGTAAGAAACAAATCCACACACTGACAAGGTGATTACCCCGGCAAGGGCGACAACCCACGCTTTGCTTGATCTACGTCTATGCGACAAGCGGCCACTGACTGCTGACAGGTTAGTTCAAGGCTAAAAAAAAAGCCCGGTTCCAAGGAACCGGGCTTTTTTCGACTGCCGAAGCGGTATTAACGCTTGGAGTACTGAGGACGCTTACGCGCTTTACGCAGACCCACTTTCTTACGCTCAACTTCACGAGCGTCGCGGGTGACGTAGCCAGCACGACGCAGAGCGCCACGCAGGGTTTCGTCGTATTCCATCAGAGCGCGGGTGATACCGTGACGGATCGCACCGGCCTGACCGCTGACACCACCACCGGAAACGGTGACGTAGATGTCGAATTTCTCAACGGATTCAGTCAGCTCGAGCGGCTGGCGAACAACCATGCGAGCGGTTTCGCGACCGAAGAACACGTCCAGAGAACGGTTGTTGATGGAAATGTTACCAGTACCCGGACGCAGGAATACGCGAGCGGTTGCGGTCTTGCGACGGCCAGTGCCGTAATTTTGAGTCGCCGACATAATGAACTATCCCGTTAGATCTTCAGTTCTTGAGGCTGCTGAGCAGTGTGTGGGTGAGCAGCACCCGCGTACACTTTCAGCTTGCGGTACATGTCGCGACCCAGCGGGTTCTTAGGCAGCATGCCTTTGACCGCAGTTTCGATAACACGCTCAGGGGCCTTGGCGATCAACTTCTCGAAGTTGATTTCCTTGATACCGCCTGGGAAACCGGAGTGGGAGTAGTACATTTTGTCGGAAGACTTGGCACCAGTCACACGAACCTGCTCGGCGTTGATAACGACGATGTAGTCGCCGGTGTCAACGTGAGGGGTGTATTCTGGTTTGTGTTTGCCACGCAGACGGGTAGCGATTTCGGTAGCCAGACGACCCAGGGTCTGGCCAGCGGCGTCGACTACGAACCACTCGCGCTTTACTGTTTCCGGTTTAGCAGTAAAAGTTTTCATTCTCTAAAGCCTCAGAGGCCGCCCAGCGAAAAATAGACGGCGAATCTTACTGGATAGTGCACAGCTTGCCAAGGGCAAGCGCGCAGCCGAACACAGACGCTTTTGGGGGCTCGGGTCGGGCACGCCAATGTTCGACGGGGTTCTTCCTGCGTGATGGTGCATCACTTCCGCCACGCGGAGAGGGGCTGAATTATCCAGATTGCGCGAAAAATTTCAACCTGCTTTGATTGGCTTCTATTGCCAAGGAGTGACTAACCGATGGAATACCGCCAGCTCGGCCGTACCGACCTCAACGTCAGCGCCCTGTGCCTGGGCACCATGACCTGGGGCGAACAGAACATCCAGGCCGAGGCCTACGAGCAAATTGCCCGGGCCAAGGCCGCCGGGGTCAACTTCATCGACACCGCCGAGATGTACCCGGTCCCTCCCCGCCCGGAGACCTATGCGGCCACCGAGCGCATCATCGGAAACTGGTTCCGTGACCATGGCGACCGCGACGCGTGGATCCTGGCCAGCAAGGTTGCAGGCCCGGGCAACGGCATCAGCCATATCCGTGACGGGCAGCTCAAGCACAACCGTCAGCACATCGTCGCGGCGCTGGACGAAAGCCTCAAGCGCCTGCAGACCGACCGCATCGACCTGTACCAGTTGCACTGGCCAGAGCGCAGCACCAACTTCTTCGGCAAGCTGGGCTACCAGCACCTGCCGCAGGATCACTTCACCCCACTGGAAGAAACCCTCGAAGTGCTCGACGAGCAGGTGCGTGCGGGCAAGATCCGCCACATCGGCCTGTCCAACGAAACGCCGTGGGGCACCATGAAGTTCCTGCAACTGGCCGAGAGCCGGGGCTGGCCACGGGCGGTATCGATTCAGAACCCGTACAACCTGCTCAACCGCAGCTTCGAGGTGGGCCTGGCAGAAGTGGCCATACGCGAGCAGTGTGGCCTGCTGGCCTATTCGCCGCTTGCCTTCGGCATGCTCTCGGGCAAGTACGAGAACGGCGCACGGCCGGACAATGCACGCCTGACCCTGTTCAGCCGCTTTGCCCGTTACTCCAACCCACAGACCGTGGCGGCCTGCAGCCGCTACGTGCAGCTGGCCCGCGAGCACGGCCTGGACCCGGCGCAAATGGCCCTGGCGTTCGTCACTCGACAGCCGTTCGTGACCAGCAACATCATTGGCGCCACCAGCCTGCAGCAACTGGACAGCAACCTGGCCAGCCTTGAACTGAACCTGAGCGCCGATCTGCTGACAGCGATCGAAGCCATTCATCAGGAGCAGCCCAACCCGGCGCCTTGAGCCAAACACTGCGCCCCGCTTCGCGCCGCTGTTACATGGGGTAGACACAATCGCCAAAAAATAAGACGATCCAGCCGGTGATTGACCACTCTACCCTATAAGAACAATGACAATGATGTTTACCCAACCCTCAGCGTCGCTGCGGCGCGTCAGCATCCTGGCCATTGACAAGGTGTTCGCTTCGACCTTGATGCAGGCCAAGGACTTCTTCCACCTCGCCAGCCTGCGCTATAGCAAGCAGCTGGGCCTGGGCTTGCAGCCCATGTTCGACATCCGCCTGGTGAGCCCCGACAGCCAGCCCGTGGACAGCTTCAGCAATGTGCAGTTACCGGTTGACGGCGGCCTGGACGACGCCGATGTGATCATCCTCCCGGCCTACTGGGATGATTTCGACAACTTGCTGCAGCGTTACCCACAGGTGCTGCCGTGGCTGCGTGAACAGCACGCGCGTGGCGCGGTGCTGTGCGCCGAGGCCAGTGGTGTGTTCTGGCTGGCCGAATCCGGCCTGCTCGATGGCAAGGAAGCGACCACCTACTGGCGCTTCTTCAACAGCTTTGCCGAACGCTTCCCGAAGATTCGCCTGAACCAGGACAAGCACCTGACCGATGCCGACAATATCTATTGCGCCGGCGGTGCAACCTCGGCCTGCGACCTGTACATCTACCTGATCGAACGCTTCTGCGGTGCCAACGTGGCCCGTGCAGTGTCCCGCGATATCCTCTACGAAGTGCAACGCAACTACACCCCGGGGCGCATGGGCTTTGGCGGGCAGAAACTGCACCAGGACCTGATCATCCTGCAGATCCAGCACTGGCTGGAGGAACACTTCGCCGACAAGTTCCGCTTCGAGGATGTGGCCCGCAACCACGGCATGAGCATCCGCAACTTCATGCGTCGCTTCCAGGGCGCAACGGGTGACAAGCCGCTGCATTACCTGCAACGGTTACGCATCGAGACAGCCAAGGGGTTGTTGTCGAGTACGCGCAAGAGCATCAAGACCATCAGTTACGAGGTGGGGTATGACGATGCCAGTTTCTTTGCGCGGCTGTTCCGCCAACACACCGAGTTGTCGCCGAACCAGTATCGGCAGCAGTTCATGCAGGAAGCCTGAAAGGCTTCCAGAGCGGCAGGTTTCGAGCTTGAAGCGACAAGGAAAAACCAGAGCGGATCGCGCATTGCCCTGAACTTTCCTTGTCGCCTGACGCTTGCCGCTGCCGTCAGGGCTTGTGCGCGCGCGCCAGGAACTCGTGCGATTGCATCTCCAGCAACCGGCTCAGGGTACGCTGGAACTCGAAGCTCAGACGCCCACCGGTATACAGGTCCTTCAACTCCACCTCGGCCGAGATGATCAGCTTGACGTTGCGATCGTAGAACTCGTCCACCATGTTGATGAAACGACGGGCGATGTCGTCGGTGGTGACGCCCATCTGCTCCACGTTGCTCAGCAATACGGCGTGGAAGATCTTGCCCAGCTCAATGTAGTCGTTCTGGCTACGCGGCCCGTCGCACAGGGCGCGGAAGTCAAACCAGGCGACGTCGTCGCAAGTACGCAGGGCATTGATCGGGCGGTTCTCGATCATCAGCACGTCGTTTTCGATCGCCTGGGTGCACTCAGGGGTGAGCGCCTTGAAGCTGGCGCGCATGCTCTGGTGCGCCGCGTCATCGAGTGGGAAGTGGAACAGTTCAGCCTGCTCCAGGTGACGCAGACGGTAGTCGACCCCGCTATCGACGTTCACCACGTCGGTGTACTGCTTGATCATGGCGATAGCCGGCAGGAAGCGTGCACGCTGCAGGCCGTCCTTGTAGAGGCCGTCCGGCACGATGTTGGAAGTGGCCACCAGCGACACGCCATTCTTGAACAGCTCTTCCATCAAGGTGCCGAGGATCATGGCGTCGGTAATGTCCGACACGAAGAATTCGTCGAAGCAGATCACCTTGGCTTCTTCGCTGAAGCGCTTGGCAATGAGGGTCAGCGGGTTCTTCTCGCCCTTGAGGGTTTTCATCTCCTCGTGCACACGCTTCATGAAGCGGTGGAAGTGCGTACGCATCTTCTGCTTGAACGGCAGCGCTTCGTAGAAGGTATCAACCAGGTAGGTCTTGCCTCGCCCCACCCCACCCCAGAAGTACAGGCCCTTGACCGGGGTCTGCTCCTTCTTGCCGAACAGCTTGCCGAACACGCCCGGCTTGTTGTTCTGCGCGTGCACCAGGTCGTCGTACAGGCGCTGGAGGTGACGCACCGCAGTTTCCTGCGCCGCGTCATGGAAGAAGTCGGGACGTTTCAGATCTGCTTGATAGCGTTCTAAGGGAGTCATGATTCGTTAGCGAGGCAACAAAAAACGGGCCGTCACTGTAGCGACAGGCCCGCTTAATGGCAATCAGTCTGTGGGAGCGGGCGTGCCCGCGAACACCGGCAAAGCCGGTGCCATGCACCGCGGCGCCTGTTTCGCGGGCACGCCCGCTCCCACACGGATCGCGCCAGCTTTCAGAAATTGAGCAAGACAGTTGCTCCCACCGTTTGGCGGCCTCAGTCCTGCTGTGGTGCCAAGGCTTCGTTCAGGCTCTGAATGGCCGCATCACGGGCTTCAGCGTTGTCGAACTGCGGCCCGTCGGCAACCTGCTCGCCATTGAGCCACAGGCCGAAGCTCAGGCCTTCGATGCGGACATCGGCCTCGCCCCCCTGCTGCAACTGCTTGCTCACGGCGCCCGCACTCTTGCCGTCGGCGAAGCTGCGCGACAGCAGCAGTTGCTCACCGTCGGCGGCCAGCAGGCGGAAACGGAAGCTGCCGTCTTCGTCACGGAAGCTGACGAAGCGTGCGCTCTTGGCAGCCTTCTTCTTCACCTCGGTGCTGGCCTGCACGCTGCTGCGGAACGAACGCAGGCCAACGGCCTCGCGCAGCTGCTCGAGGAACGGCGTGGCGATCTTGCGGGCCTTGGCAGCGCCGGCCAGCAGGATGTCTTCCAGGTCCGCCGGCCGGGCGATCAGCTGGTGATAGTACTCGCGCTTCTCGGCCAGTTGGCCGTCCAGCAGCTGGAACAGGCGCTGTTTGGCATCGCCCCAGCCCAGGCCCTGCAGCAGCTCTTCGCGGAAACCGGCGCACTGCTCAGGCGTCGAGAAGGCCTGGTACAGGGTGAACAGGTGCGCGTTGTCCGGGTCTTTCGCCTCACCGGGCGCGCGCGAATCGGTGACGATGCGCGAGATGGCGTCTTTCATGTCCTTGGCGCTGGTGAACAACGGGATGGTGTTGTCATAGCTCTTGGACATCTTGCGCCCGTCCAGGCCCGGCAGGGTCGCCACGCTTTCTTCGATCACAGCCTCCGGCAAGGCGAAGAAGTCCTTGCCTTGACCGAACAGATGGTTGAAGCGCTGACCGATATCGCGGGCCATTTCCACGTGCTGGATCTGGTCACGACCGACCGGCACCTTGTTGGCGTTGAACATCAGGATATCGGCGGCCATCAGCACCGGGTAGCTGAACAGGCCCATGGTCACGCCGGCGTCCGGGTCTTCGCCGTTCTCGACGTTCTTGTCCACCGAGGCCTTGTAGGCATGCGCACGGTTCAGCAGGCCTTTGGCAGCAACGCAGGTCAGCAGCCAGGTCAGCTCGGGGATTTCCGGGATGTCGGACTGGCGATAGAAGGTCACCTTGTCCGGGTCCAGGCCACCGGCCAGCCAAGTGGCGGCGATTTCCAGGCGTGAGCGCTGGATGCGCAGCGGGTCGTCGCACTTGATCAGGGCGTGGTAGTCGGCCAGGAAGTAGAACGAGTCGACACCGGGCTGCTGGCTGGCACGGATCGCCGGGCGGATGGCGCCGGCGTAGTTGCCCAGGTGCGGAGTGCCGGTGGTGGTGATACCGGTAAGAATGCGCGTGGTCATGGGTGTTCGCTTATTCAGGCTTGGCTCAGTTCGAAAGGCGCGGCAGCAGCAGATCCTTCAGATCGGTCAGCTTGCCATGGAAGAAGTGTCCGCATTCTGCCACTTTCAGCAGCTCATGGGGGCGCGGCAGGCTGTCGGACCATTCGTAAACCAGCTGCGGCGCGACGACTTCGTCGGCGTCCGGCTGCACCACGGTGAGCGGGCAGCGCTGCGGCAGCGGGAATTCGGCGGTCAGGCGCATGACTGCCGGGGCGATCATGAACAGGTGCTGCAACTCGACGCCTGCCGTTTCAAGGCGCCCGGCCAGGCTGGTGGCAACGAAACCACCGAACGAAAAGCCCATCAGCACCAACGGTAGCCCGGGGTGCCTGGCACGCAGCCATGCTGCTGCGGCCTCGGCATCGGCCACTTCGCCAGCGCCCATGTCGTGGCTGCCGGCGCTCTGGCCGACGCCACGGTAGTTGAAACGCAGGGTCACATAACCGGCATCACGTGCAGTGCGCTGCAGGGTCGAGACCACCTTGTTGAGCATGGTGCCGCCCTGGACCGGGTTAGGGTGGCAGATCAGCACCGCGCCACGGGCTTGCGCCACGTCCAGGTACAACGCTTCCAGCTGGCCGCTGGGGCCATCGATGAACAAGGGGGTTTCGCGGACAAGCAAGGCACTACTCCGTGACCTCGAGAAGGGTCGATTCGTCTAGGTGTGAAATTCTGTTCTGATTTGCGATCGCTCGCGGTATACAGCGCAGGTCTGAGCCGTTAACGTAAAGCAAAGCCGTTTATAGAGGAAGGACTCGTGGAACTCTCGCTCCTTGTTTGGTTGTTGCCAACCCTGGCCCTGGTCATCGGTGTGGCAGTCGGTTTCATTGTTGCCCGCCTGCTGCCCAATGCGGCACCGAGCAACACCCAGCGTCAACTGGATGACATCCAGAAGCGCTTCGACAGCTACCAGAACGAAGTGGTCACCCACTTCAACAGCACCGCCATGCTGGTCAAGAAACTGACCCAGAGCTATCAGGACGTACAGGATCACCTGGCTGAAGGCGCCAACAGCCTGGCCCTCGATGACGTCACCCGCCAACGCCTGCTGGCTGCGCTGCACTCCGATGCACCGCAAGGCCCGCGTGACCGCCTGACCCCACCTAAAGACACCGCCGAAGTGCCGCGCGACTATGCGCCGAAAGTGCCTAACTCGCCGGGCATGCTGGATGAGAGCTACGGGCTCAAGCGTTGATCTGCTGAACATGCAAAAGGCCTCGCAAGAGGCCTTTTTTGTGGATGCTGCCTATACCGGCCTCTTCGCGGGTGAACCCGCGCCTACAGGGGCCGCGCGGGCTTCAGAGCGTGCGCTGAACCTGTGCGGGCGTGCCCGCGAAGGGGCCAGTGCAGGCAACCTAACAGCAGGCCTGCAATGCCTGTTCGACATCTGCCAGCAGGTCCTCCACATCCTCCAGCCCCACCGACAGACGCACCAACCCCTCCGATATCCCGTGATGCGCCCGCTCCTGCGGCGTATAGCTGGAATGCGTCATGCTCGCCGGATGCTGCGCCAGCGACTCGGCATCCCCCAGGCTCACCGCCCGGGCAAAGAGCTGCAGCGCATTCATGAAGCGCCGCCCCGCCTCAATGCCACCCTTGAGCTCAAAGGCAATCATCCCGCCAGGCAAACGCATCTGTCGCTGGGCCAACGCGTACTGGGCAAAAGACGGTAGCCCCGGGTAATGAATCAATTCCACCTGCGGCTGCCGAGCGAGAAACTCGGCCACCTGCTGGGCATTGGCGCAATGCCGGTCCATGCGCAGGGCCAGGGTCTTGATACCGCGCATCAGCAACGCCGCGTCATGCGGTGACAGCACCGCGCCGGTCATATCCTTCAGCCCTTCCAGGCGGATACGGTCTACCAACGCCTTGCACCCCACCACCAACCCGGCAGTGATATCGCCATGCCCACTGAGGTACTTGGTTGCCGAGTGCACCACCAGGTCCGCCCCCAGCTCCAGTGGCCGCTGCAGGTACGGCGTACAGTAGGTGTTATCGACCACCACATGCACATCATGCCCCCGCACTGCCTCCACAACCGCCGCAATATCCACAAGCTGCATGTTGGGGTTGGCCGGTGTTTCGAAGTAGATCATCCGTGTTTTGCTGCTGATCGCCGCTTTCAGGGCCTTGGCATCGTTGAGATCGACATGGCGAACTTTCACCCCGAACTCACCAATACCGTGGTGCAGAAAAGCGAAGGTACAGCCATACAAGGTGCGTCCGACAATCAGCTCATCCCCAGGCCTTAGCAGGGTCCAGAGGGTTGAGGTAATGGCGCCCATCCCCGATGCCAACGCCAACCCCGCTTCACCGCCCTCCAGCGAAGCCATGCGCTGCTCCAGCAAGGCCAGCGTGGGGTTGGAAATGCGGCTGTAGAAATGCCCAGGCTCCTCCCCGGCGAAGCAGGCAGCACCGTACTCGACAGTGGGAAAGGCATAGGTAGCCGTCTGGTACACCGGTGGCACCAGGGCGCCACCATGGGAAAGCGGGTCATAGCCATGATGAATGGCCCGCGTGGAAAAACCGGTGTTGTGGTGGGAGTCGCGCATGGCAACAGCCTCTTGTGGTTTGCTATAAGCTTATGCCACCGAGCTGCCCGATTTTTTCCAAAATAGCCTACGTATACACGTGCTTGCTGGAACAAAAACAATAATCAACGGACCAGGAGGGCAAAAAATGCCTTCAAGCCTCGACCGCACCGACCGCGCCCTGCTCGCCGCCTTGCAGGACAATGCCCGTCTCACCGTTGCCGAACTCGCCGACCAGGTGGCACTGACCACCTCGCCCTGCTGGCGACGGGTCAAGTTACTGGAGGAAAACGGCTACATCACCGGCTACCAGGCCATCCTCTCGCCCAAGTCGCTGGGGTTTGGCGTGACCGCGTTCGTCAGCATCATGATGGACTCGCACACCAAGGACATGGCGCTGGCGTTCGAACAGCGCCTGATGGAAATCCCCGAGATCGTCGCCTGCCACAACATCTCCGGCCGCTATGACTTTCTGCTGGAGATCCTGGCACGGGACCTGGAGTCGTTTGGCGAATTTACCCGGGAAGTGCTGCAGCGGTTGCCGGGGGTGAAGGAGATCTATTCGAGTTTTTCGTACAAAGCGGTGAAGGAAAGACGGGTGATACCGGTGTCGGAGAAACATATCTGAGACGGATCTTTCCGAGTATTGAGAAGGATCCTGAACGCGAGACAAAAAACCCCGCCGAAGCGGGGTTCTCCTTGCAGGCCAGCGCTTAAATCGCGCCACGCTGACGCAGCACGTCCAGCACCTGTTTCACGCCTTCGTCCACGCTGGTGGCCTGGGTGTCGATCACAAGATCAGCATCCAGCGGCACATCGAACGGGAAGCTCTCACCCGGGATGTTGTCGCCACCGGCAGCGTACAGGCCTTGCGGGTCACGCTCGCGGCAAACCAGCGGCGAGGCCTGGACGTAAACGGTCACCAGGCGCTCCTTGCCGATCAGCGCCTTGGCCTGTTCGCGGCCTTCGGCATCCGGGGCCACGAACGCAGCGAGGGTGAGCATGCCGGCTTCGTTGAACTGGCGCGCCACATGGGCGGCGCGGCGCCAGTTCTCGGTACGGCCAGCGCGGTCCTGTGGCAGGCCCTTGTTCAGGTCGTGACGCAGGTTCTGGCCATCGAGCACGTACACCGCACGGCCCATGTCGAACAGCTTGCGCTCCACGGCATAAGCCAAGGTGCTCTTGCCAGCACCCGACAGGCCGCTGAACAGCACGGTGGCTGGCTGCTGGCCGAAGCGCAGGGCGCGCTCTTCGGTGGACACGTGGGCCTGCTTGCCATGATGGCCGGTGCTGCCGTGTGGCAACACGGGCGGGGCGATGATCATGCCGGCGCCAACGGTGCCGTTGGTCAGGCGGTCGATGACGATGAACGCACCGGTGGTGCGGTTGCTGTCGTAACCGTCGAGGGCGATCGAGGTGTCCAGGGCTACCTTGACGCGGCCGATCTCGTTCAGTTGCAGCGCGCTGGCAGCGCCCTGCTCCAGCGTGTTCACATCGACCTTGTGGGTGATGCTGGCAATCGAACCTGGCACGTAGCTGGTGGCACGCTTGATGTCGTATTTCTTGCCCGGGAGCATCGGCTCCTCGGCCATCCACACCAGCATGGCGTCGAACTGGTCGGTGACCGGCGGGACGTTGTCGGCATGTACCAGCAGGTCGCCACGGGAGATGTCGATCTCGTCTTCCATGGTCAGGGTCACGGCCTGGCCTGGGCCAGCGTTTTCCAGTTCACCTTCGTAGGTGACGATGGACTTGACCCGGCTGCTCTTGCCCGACGGCAGCACGACAATCTCGTCACCTTTGTGCACCACGCCACTGGCGATGGTGCCCGCGAAGCCGCGGAAGTTCAGGTTGGGACGGTTGACGTACTGCACCGGGAAACGCAGGTCGGTGAAGTTGCGGTCGGCCGAAACCTCGACGGTTTCGAGGATTTCCATCAGCGTCGGGCCGGCGTACCACGGCGATTGCTCGCTGTGGTTGACCACGTTGTCACCCTTGAGCGCCGACATCGGCACGAAGTGCAGGCTGCTCGGGGTCAGGTTGATGGCTTCGGCGAACTTCAGGTAGTCGGCCTTGATCGACTCGAAGACGCCTTCATCGAAGCCCTTCAGGTCCATCTTGTTGACCGCGACCACGATGTGCTTGATGCCCAGCAACGACGCGATGTAGCTGTGGCGGCGGGTCTGGGTCTGCACGCCGTAGCGGGCATCGACCAGGATGATCGCCAGGTCGCAGGTGGACGCACCGGTGGCCATGTTGCGGGTGTACTGCTCATGGCCCGGGGTGTCGGCGATGATGAACTTGCGCTTGGCGGTGGAGAAGTAGCGGTAGGCGACATCGATGGTGATGCCCTGCTCGCGCTCGGCCTGCAGGCCATCTACCAGCAGCGCCAGGTCGACTTCTTCGCCGGTGGTGCCGACTTTCTTCGAATCACGGGTGATGGCCTCGAGGTGGTCCTCGTAGATCATCTTGGAGTCGTGCAGCAGGCGCCCGATCAGGGTGCTCTTGCCGTCATCCACGTTGCCGCAGGTGAGGAAACGCAGCAGTTCTTTACGCTCGTGCTGAGCCAGATAAGCGAGGATATCTTCGCTGATCAAATCGGATTGGTGCGACATGGAGTAACCCTGAAAATTAGAAGTAGCCCTGACGTTTTTTGTCTTCCATGGAACCGGCGCCATCGTGGTCGATGACCCGGCCCTGGCGCTCGGAAGTGCGCGTCAGGAGCATTTCCTGAATGATGTCGGTGAGCGTCTCGGCTTCCGACTCGACAGCGCCCGTCAGCGGGTAGCAGCCGAGGGTACGGAAACGCACCTTCTTCTTGACGATGCGGGCTTTCTCTTCCTCGGAGAGGTGCTCGAGGATGCGTTCGTCGTCGATCATGATCAGGGTGCCGTTCTTCTCGATGACTTCACGCTCGGCGGCGAAGTACAGCGGCACGATCGGGATGCCTTCAAGGTAGATGTACTGCCAGATGTCCAGTTCGGTCCAGTTCGACAGCGGGAAGACGCGGATCGACTCGCCCTTGTTGACCTTGCCGTTGTACACGTTCCACAGCTCGGGGCGCTGGTTCTTCGGGTCCCAGCGGTGCTTGCTGTCACGGAACGAATACACACGCTCCTTGGCCCGCGACTTCTCTTCGTCGCGGCGCGCACCACCGAAGGCAGCGTCGAAACCATGCTTGTCCAGCGCCTGCTTCAGGCCCTGGGTCTTCATGATGTCGGTGTGCTTGGAACTGCCATGGGTGAACGGGTTGATGCCTTGCGCCACACCCTCAGGGTTGACGTGGGTGATCAGCTCCAGGCCCATTTCCTCGACCATCTTGTCGCGGAAGCTGTACATCTCCTGGAATTTCCACTGGGTGTCGACGTGCATCACCGGGAACGGCAGCTTGCCCGGGAAGAAGGCCTTGCGCGCCAGGTGCAGCATCACGGCGGAGTCCTTGCCGATCGAGTACAGCATCACCGGGTTGTCGAACTCGGCGGCCACCTCGCGGATGATGTGGATGCTCTCCGCCTCCAGCTGTTTCAAGTGCGTCAGTTTGTCGACCATGGCTACTCACGAAAAACGATCTTATGGACGGCCTGCGGGCCGTGTTCGAGCGAGCCACTTTATCACAGCGGCTGCTTCTATTTAGGAGGCTGGCTAGATCGAAAAAGTCTAACGATATGACTGGGGGTTTGGGCTGGCAGGACCGGCCTCTTCGCAGGTGAACCCGCTCCTACAAGGCCCGCGCGTAGGAGCGGGTTCACCCGCGAAGAGGCCGGCCCTGCCATCAGATAGGATTCGGGCAATCGATGAACAGGTGCTCCACGGCAAACCGTCGTGCCAGGTAATCGCCCAGCGCCTGCACCCCGTAGCGCTCAGTGGCATGGTGCCCGGCAGCAATGAAGCTGACGCCATTCTCGCGCGCACTGTGGTAGGTCTGCTCGGACGCCTCGCCGGTCAGGTACAGGTCGACCCCGGCGGCAATCGCCGTGTCGATATAACCCTGCCCGCCGCCGGTGCACCAGCCCACCCGGCGGATCACTTCGTTGCCTTCGACCAGCAACGGCTCACGCCCCAGCACCTCTTGCACCCGCCGGGCAAAATCGCGCGCAGTCATGGATTCGGCCAGCGAACCGACCAGGCCGACCACCTTGGGGTTTTCTGGATCAAGCGGCCCTTCGACAGTGATCTCCAGTTGCCGCGCCAGCTGCACGTTGTTGCCCACTTCCGGGTGCACGTCCAAGGGCAGGTGGAACGCCAACAGGCTGATGTCGTTATTCAGCAGGGTCTTCAGGCGACGCTGGCGAATGCCTGTGATGCACGGGTTCTCGCCCTTCCAGAAATAACCATGGTGCACCAGCACCAGATCGGCCTCGGCCTCGACCGCGGCATCCAGCAATTCCTGGCTGGCGGTAACACCACTGACAATACGGCTGACCTGCGGCCGGCCTTCGACCTGCAGGCCATTTGGGCAATAATCCTGGATCTTCGCGCTGCCCAGGTAACGCTCGGCTTCCTCGACCAGGGTGGTTAGAGCGACGGCCATGAAAATCTCCTCGAAAACTGCGCTTTTCTCGGGCGCAACGCCTGACGAACGCCCGTATAATGCCGGCCATTATGGGCCGTCGCTGTCACTGGGGGAACCGGTGTATGATCGCGCGCGCTCATGCCCTACTGCCAGGCCGCTGGCCCCTGCTCTTTTCAGGATTCGTTCATGTTCAAGGCTTTGCGTTACTTCGGCTGGCCCCTGCTTACCGGCATACTGATCGCCATGCTGATCATCCAGCGTTTTCCGCAATGGGTCGGGCTGCCCAGCCAGGACGTCAACCTGCAGCAAGCGCCACAGACCACGCGGATCATGCAAGGCCCGGTGTCGTACGCCGACGCCGTGACCCTGGCCGCCCCGGCGGTGGCCAACCTGTACACCACCAAGGTGGTGAACAAAAGCGCCCACCCGCTGTTCGAAGACCCGCAGTTCCGCCGCTTCTTCGGCGATAACCTGCCCAAACAGCGCCGATGGGAATCAAGCCTGGGCTCGGCGGTAATCATGAGCCCAGAGGGCTACCTGCTGACCAACAACCACGTTACCAGCGGCGCCGACCAGATCGTCGTAGCGCTGAAGGATGGCCGCGAAACCCTGGCCCGCGTGATCGGCAGCGACCCGGAAACCGACCTGGCGGTGCTGAAGATCGACTTGAAGAACCTGCCGGCGATCACCATCGGCCGTTCCGACACCATTCACATCGGCGACGTGTCGCTGGCCATCGGCAACCCGTTCGGCGTCGGCCAGACGGTGACCATGGGCATCATCAGCGCCACTGGCCGCAACCAGCTGGGGCTGAACAACTACGAAGACTTCATCCAGACCGACGCGGCGATCAACCCGGGCAACTCCGGTGGCGCGCTGGTGGATGCCAATGGCAACCTGATCGGCATCAATACCGCGATATTTTCCAAGTCCGGTGGCTCGCAGGGCATCGGCTTCGCCATCCCGGTAAAACTGGCACTGGAGGTGATGAAGTCGATCGTCGAACACGGCCAGGTGATCCGTGGATGGCTGGGTATCGAAGTACAGCCACTGAGCCAGGAGCTGGCAGAATCGTTCGGCATGAAGGACCGCCCAGGCATCGTGGTGGCGGGTATCTTCCGCGAGGGGCCAGCGGCCAAGGCCGGGCTGCAACTGGGTGACGTGATCCTGAGCATCAATGGCGAGCCGGCCGGCGACGGGCGCAAGTCGATGAACCAGGTTGCGCGGATCAAACCCAACGAGAAGATCACCATCGAGGTGATGCGCAACGGTCAGCAATTGAAGCTGATCGCCGAGGTGGGGCTGCGGCCGCCGCCGGCGCCGGCTGTAACGCAAGAAGAAAAGTAAGGTGAGGCCTTAAGCCGTTCCGCAACCCTGTGGGAGCGGCCTTGCGTCGCGATGGGCCGCCTAGCGGCCCCAAAATTTCAGCTTCGCAGGGCATATGCCCGGGGCCGCTTTGCGGCCCATCGCGACACAAGGCCGCTCCCACAGTTGGCCGAGTCTGCTGCCGCTACTGCATCAGTGCAGGATCTGGCTGAGGAACAACTTGGTCCGGTCACTGCGCGGCCGGTCGAAGAAGTCATCCGGCGCGGCCTGCTCCACAATCTCGCCCTTGTCCATGAAGATAACCCGGTTCGCCACGGTACGGGCAAAGCCCATTTCGTGGGTCACGCAGAGCATGGTCATGCCATCCTCGGCCAGGCCCACCATGGTATCGAGCACTTCCTTGACCATTTCCGGGTCCAGTGCCGAGGTCGGTTCGTCGAACAGCATGATCTTGGGCTTCATGCACAACGCGCGGGCAATGGCCACACGCTGCTGCTGGCCGCCAGACAACTGACCAGGGTACTTGTGTGCCTGCTCCGGAATCCGCACACGCTCCAGGTAGTGCATGGCAATTTCCTCGGCTTTGCGCCGTGGCATCTTGCGCACCCACATCGGCGCCAGGGTGCAGTTCTCCAGGATGCTCAGGTGCGGGAACAGGTTGAAGTGCTGGAACACCATGCCCACCTCGCGGCGGATGGCCTCGATCTGCTTGAGGTCGTTGGTCAGCTCCACGCCATCGACCACGATGCGCCCTTGCTGGTGCTCTTCCAGGCGGTTAAGGCAGCGGATGGTGGTGGACTTGCCCGAGCCGGACGGCCCGCACAGCACGATACGCTCGCCCTGGCGCACGTTCAGGTTGATGTCCTTGAGCACATGGAACTGGCCGTACCACTTGTTCACACCCTGCATCTGGATGATGCCTTCGGGGCCAGCAGGCTGCTTGATCGCTTCACTCATTTCGAAACTCCTAACGCTTGTGGCCAGTGTCCAGCTTGCGCTCCAGATGCATGGAGTAGCGGGACATACCGAAACAGAAAATCCAGAACACCAGGGCGGCGAACACGTAGCCCTCGGTGGCCATGCCCAACCAGGCGGGGTCTGCGGCTGCTTGCTTGACGCTGTTGAGCAGGTCGAACAGGCCGATGATGATCACCAGGCTGGTGTCCTTGAACAGGGCAATGAAGGTGTTGACGATGCCGGGGATCACAAGCTTCAGCGCCTGCGGCAAGATCACCAGCCCCATCGAGCGCCAGTAGCCAAGGCCCATGGCCGCGGCGGCTTCGTACTGGCCCTTGGGGATGGCCTGCAGGCCGCCGCGCACCACCTCGGCGATGTACGCCGACTGGAACAGGATCACACCAATCATCGCCCGCAGCAGCTTGTCGAAGCTCATGCCTTCTGGCAGGAACAACGGCAGCATCACCGACGACATGAACAGCACGGTGATCAGCGGTACGCCCCGCCAGAACTCGATGAAGGTCACGCACACCACCTTCACGGCCGGCATCCTCGAACGCCGGCCCAGTGCCAGCAGGATGCCCAGCGGCAAGGCGCCGACGATGCCCACGGTGGCGATCACCAGGGTCAGCATCAACCCGCCCCACTGGCTGGTCGGTACGCTTTCCAGGCCCAGGTACCCACCGTGCAGCAGGGTATAGGCCAGTACCGGGTACAGCACCAGGAAGCCCAGGCCATAGAAGGCTTTGCGCGGGAAACGCTTGATGAACAACGGCGCGGCGCCGAGCACGGCAAGCCACACGGTCAGGTCCACACGCCAGCGCAGCTCAGTCGGGTAATAGCCGTACATGAACTGGCCAAAGCGCTGCTGCACGAACACCCAGCAGGCGCCGTCCTTGGTGCAATCGGCGCGCGTGGTGCCGACCCAGTTGGCATCGATCAACGCCCACTGCAGCAACGGCGGTACGATCAGCCACACCAGGTAGAGGGCGAACAGGGTCAACAGCGTGTTGAGCCAGCTGGAGAACAGATTGGCACGCATCCATGCGAGCACGCCGACGGTTTTCACCGGTGGCGGCATATCGGGTTTGAAAACATGGGCATTCACGGGCGTATCCTCACCGCTCGATCAGCGCAATGCGCTTGTTGTACCAGTTCATCAGCAGCGAAATGCTGATGCTGATGGCGAGATAGACACTCATGGTGATGGCGATCACCTCGATGGCCTGGCCGGTCTGATTGAGCACGGTGCCGGCGAACAGCGAGACCATCTCCGGGTAGCCGATACCGGCCGCCAGCGAAGAGTTCTTCGCCAGGTTGAGGTATTGGCTGGTCAGCGGCGGAATGATCACCCGCAGTGCCTGGGGAATGATCACCTTGCGCAGGGTCGGGCCCTCGCGCAGGCCCAGCGAGCGCGCGGCTTCGGTCTGGCCATGGCTGACCGAACGGATGCCGGAACGCACGATCTCGGCGATGAAGGCTGCCGTATAGATAGTCAGCGCCAGGGTCAGCGCCAGCAACTCGGGGATCAGCACCCAGCCACCGACAAAGTTGAAGCCTTTGAGCTGCGGCACCTCCCAGCTGACCGGGCTGCCGAACAGCAACACGCTCAGCCCTGGGATGGCGATGAACAGCGCCAGGCCCACCCAGAATTTGTGGAACGGCACGCCGGTCTCGTCGAAGCGCTTGTTGGCAAAGCGCACCATCAGCACGATCGCGACAATCGCTACTGCCAGGGCCACCACGAATGGCCAGAAACCGTCGGCCATCGACGCACCCGGCATGTTCAGGCCGCGGTTGCTGATGAAGAACATGTCGTCGATGTTGATGCTGCCCCGCGGTCCCGGCAGGGTCAGGAACACGGCGAAGTACCAGAACAGAATCTGCAGCAACGGCGGAATGTTGCGGAAGGTTTCCACATACACGGTTGCCAGTTTGCTGATCATCCAGTTCGGTGACAGGCGCGCTACACCGATGATGAAGCCCAGTATCGTCGCCAGGATGACGCCGATGAAGGTCACCAACAGGGTATTGAGCAGGCCGATGACGAACACCCGCGCATAACTGTCGGATTCCACATAGGGGATCAGGTGCTGGGCGATACCGAAGCCGGCACTGCGGTCGAGGAAGTCGAAGCCCGAGGTGATGCCCCGGTGTTGCAGGTTGGTTTGCGTGTTGTGGAACAGGTACCAGCCCAGGCCGACCACGAAGACGATCGTGAGGATCTGGAACAGCCACGCGCGCGCACGCGGATCGTTAAGGGACAAGCCCTTGGGTGCGCCGATTTGATTTTGCATGAAGTGCCCCGGACAGTAGGGATTCGAACAGCCTGCGGCGGCGGAATGCCGCCGCAGGGTGCAGCCATCAGCGCACTGGAGGCGCGTACTGGATGCCGCCGTTGTTCCACAGGGCGTTCATGCCACGGTCGATCTTCAAGTCAGTGCTCTGGCCCAGGTTCTTCTCGAACACTTCGCCATAGTTACCCACTTGCTTGACGATCTGCACTACCCAGTCTTTGGGCAGCTTGAGGTCCTTGCCATACTCGCCATCCGCACCCAGCAGTCGGGCGACATCCGGGTTCTTGGTGGCCTTGGCCTCGGCCTCGACGTTCTTGGAAGTGATGCCCGCTTCTTCGGCATTGAGCATGGCGAACAGGGTCCACTTGACGATGCTGAACCACTCCTCGTCGCCTTTACGCACTACCGGGCCCAGTGGCTCCTTGGAGATGGTTTCCGGCAACACCACGTAGTCGGTCGGCGCAGCCAGCTTGGAGCGCTGGGCGAACAGCTGCGATTTGTCCGAAGTCAGTACGTCGCAACGGCCAGACTCCAGCGATTTGGCGCTCTCGTCAGAGGTGTCGAAGGTAATCGGGGTGTACTTCAGGCCATTGGCACGGAAGAAGTCCGACACGTTCAGCTCGGTGGTGGTGCCGGCCTGGATGCAGATGGTCGCGCCATCGAGCTCTTTGGCGCTGGAAACGCCAAGCTTCTTGTTGACCAGGAAGCCGACGCCGTCATAGTAGGTGACACCCGCGAACACCAGGCCCATGCCGGCATCGCGCGAGCTGGTCCAGGTGGTGTTACGCGACAGCACGTCGACCTCGCCCGACTGCAGGGCAGTGAAGCGTTCCTTGGCGTTGAGCTGGCTGAACTTGACCTTGGTGGCATCACCGAACACGGCGGCGGCCACGGCGCGGCAGACATCGGCATCGATGCCGACGATCTTGCCCTGCGCATCAGGTACCGAGAAGCCTGGAAGACCGTCGCTCACGCCACACTGGACGAAGCCCTTCTTCTTGACCGCATCGAGGGTGGCGCCGGCCTGGGCAGTGCTCACGGCGCCCAGCGCTGCGGCAGCGGTCAGGACTGCCAGGGTGGTTTTCAACATCTTCATTCACAACCTCCAAATCGCTCTTGTTGTATCGAGCCGGAATTGCACCGCACCCTTTTGAGGCGTATCCGACCCGTATTGGCTTGTTATTGGGTCAATTGGCGCAATGGACTGTTCTGTGACAGCCTTCGCGTGCAGAGGGTGTTACCGTCACGGCCTGCCCTTTGCATCACAGGTTGAGTTGCAAACCGCGTACCAAATTTTCTGGCTGTAGCGTTTAAGCGCTCGTCAAGTAGGAAAAGTTGTATCGTTGCGACATTCTTTTTCCGACAATCATTTCCGGTGCTTTCTTTTCTCGCACGCCATAACAAGACCCGCACACTTTCGGAGCAGTCATGACCAACCCGCTGATTCTCGAACCACAGAAAACCGCTGACGCCTGTGTGATCTGGTTGCACGGTCTGGGGGCCGACCGTTACGACTTCCTACCTGTGGCCGAATTCATGCAGGAGCGCTTGCTCAGCACACGCTTCATCATGCCCCAGGCACCGACCCGCCCCGTGACCATCAACGGCGGCTATGCCATGCCCAGCTGGTATGACATCAAGGCCATGACCCCGGCTCGTGCCATCGACGAAGCGCAGCTGGAAACGTCTGCCGAGCAGGTGGTTGCGCTGATCAAGGCCGAGCAGGCCAAAGGCATCAACCTGTCGCGGATCTTCCTGGCCGGCTTCTCCCAGGGCGGCGCGGTGGTGCTGCACACTGCCTATATAAAGTGGCAGGAAGCACTGGGTGGGGTGATCGCCCTGTCCACCTATGCCCCCACCTTCAATGACCAGCATCAGTTGAGTGCCTGCCAGCAGCGCACACCGGCCCTGTGCCTGCATGGCGTGCATGACCCGGTGGTCATCCCGTCCATGGGCCGTACCGCCTTCGAGTACCTGAACATCTGGGGCGTCGCTGCCCGCTGGTACGAATACCCGATGGAACACGAAGTGGTGGTCGAAGAACTGAACGATATCCACGACTGGCTGAGCAAGCAGCTGCAATAGGCAGCCTCGCTTGTAGTTGTGGGCGTATTCCGCTACGCCGCGCCCGGATCTTGCATTACACTGCCCGGCGTACATTCCTTAATCAGTTGATGAGACGACCGTGCTCAAAGCACTCAGAAAAATATTCGGCAAGGGAGAGGCCGCGCCACAAGCCGCCGCTCCTGCTGCCAGCGTGACGCCGGAAGCCCGGCCCGCGGCAAAACCGGCCGCACCCCATGCCAACCCCGCCCCCAAGGCTGAGCAACCTGCCGCCGCGACGCCACCTGCCGATCAACCGGCCAAGGACAAACCGCGCCGCGAACGCAAGCCCAAGCCACAGGCCAGCCTGTGGAAGCCCGAAGACTTCGTGGTCGAGCCGCAGGAAGGCAAAACCCGCTTCCACGACTTCAAGCTGTCCAACGAGCTGATGCACGCCATCCACGACCTGGGCTTCCCGTACTGCACGCCAATCCAGGCGCAGGTCCTGGGTTACACCCTGCGTGGCCAGGACGCTATCGGCCGGGCCCAGACGGGCACCGGCAAGACGGCCGCCTTCCTGATCTCGATCATTTCCCAGTTGCAGCAGACGCCACCGCCTAAAGAGCGCTACATGGGCGAGCCGCGCGCGCTGATCATCGCCCCCACCCGCGAGCTGGTGGTGCAGATCGCCAAGGACGCCGCTGCCCTGACCAAGTACACCGGCCTGAACGTGATGAGCTTCGTCGGTGGCATGGACTTCGACAAGCAGCTCAAAGCCCTGGAAGCGCGCCACTGCGATATCCTGGTGGCCACCCCGGGCCGCCTGCTGGACTTCAACCAGCGTGGCGAAGTGCACCTGGACATGGTCGAGGTGATGGTGCTTGACGAAGCCGACCGCATGCTCGACATGGGCTTCATCCCCCAGGTCCGCCAAATCATTCGTCAGACACCGCCGAAAAGCGAGCGCCAGACCCTGCTGTTCTCCGCCACCTTCACCGACGATGTGATGAACCTGGCCAAGCAGTGGACCACCAACCCGGCCATCGTCGAGATCGAGCCGGAGAACGTGGCCAGCGAAACGGTGGAGCAGCACGTGTATGCGGTGGCCGGCAGCGACAAGTACAAACTGTTGTACAACCTGGTAACCCAAAACAAGTGGGAACGGGTGATGGTGTTCGCCAACCGCAAGGACGAAGTGCGGCGCATCGAGGAAAAGCTGGTACGCGACGGTATCAATGCCGCCCAGCTGTCGGGTGACGTGCCGCAGCACAAGCGCATCCGAACCCTGGAGAGCTTCCGCGAAGGGCGCATCACCGTGCTGGTGGCCACCGACGTGGCCGGGCGCGGGATCCATATCGATGGCATCAGCCACGTGATCAACTTCACCCTGCCGGAAGACCCTGACGACTACGTGCACCGCATTGGCCGTACCGGCCGTGCCGGCACCAGTGGTGTGTCGATCAGCTTTGCCGGTGAAGATGACTCGTATCAGCTGCCGGCGATCGAAGCGCTGCTGGGGCGCAAGATCAAGTGCGAGATGCCGCCGGATGAACTGCTCAAGCCGGTGCCGCGCAAGCATCACTGATTTCAGCAGGCTACATGCGCCCTGTGGCGGCGGCCTTGTGTCGCGATTGGGCCGCGCAGCGGCCCCGGGATTTCGGCTTTGATGCGGAGATTGTCGGGGGCCGCTCCGCGGCCCTTTCGCGACACAAGGCCGCTCCCACACGGATGGCGCCAGCTTTCAGAAATTGAGCAAGACAGTTGCTCCCACAAAGGATCAGCGGCGCCTTGATTACCAGCGGCCCGCCGCATCCTAGTCACTCTGCTTCCCCTCCTCCCATCCAGTGGTGTGTCAATCAGCTTTGCTGATGAAGATGACTCGTATCATCACTGACCTTCAGCGGGCTACACGCGATCAATCTGTGGGAGCGGGTTTACCCGCGAATACGGTAGTGGCGGCAACGATGAACGGCGGGTGGAGATTGGCCAGCAGGGCCGGCCCTTTCGCGGGTAAACCCGCTCCTACAGGCGACCGGTGGCGCCTTGATTACCAGCGCCCCGCCGCATCCTGGTCACTCTGCTTCCCCTCCACCCACTTTGGCCCTTCCTGGGTATTCTCCTTCTTCCAGAACGGCGCCCGGGTCTTCAGGTAGTCCATGATGAAGTTGCAGGCATCGAACGCCGCCTGCCGATGGGCACTGGCCACCCCCACGAACACAATCGGTTCGCCCGGTTCCAGCGCACCGATGCGGTGCAGCACCTCCACTTTCAAGAGCGGCCAACGCTGCTCGGCCTCGACCACGATCTTGGCCAGGGCCTTTTCGGTCATACCCGGATAGTGTTCGAGGAACATCCCCGCCACTTCGCGGCCATCGTTGAAATCCCGCACATAGCCGACAAAACCGACCACCGCGCCCACGCCCACATTGGCTGCATGCATGGCATTGGTCTCAGCCCCCGGGTCGAACGCGCCTTCCTGCACTCGTACAGCCATGTTCAGCCTCCGGTCACCGGTGGGAAGAACGCCACTTCATCGCCCTCTTCCAGCGGTTCATCGAGCTTGCACAGCTCTTCGTTGCGCGCGCACATCAGGTTCTGCTCGGCCAGCACTTCATACTGCCCGCCCTTGGCAACCAAGGCCTGGCGCACATCATCGAGCACCTTGAACGCACCCTCCACCCGCTCGGCATCCACGCCCAACAGTTCGCGGTAACGGGCGAAGTACATCACCTTGACCTTCATCACGCCTCCACCTTGTAATGGCCACTCTTGCCACCGAGTTTTTCCAGCAGGCGCACCTGCTCGATGACCATACCTTTATCCACAGCCTTGCACATGTCATAGATCGTCAGCGCGGCCACGCTGGCGGCGGTCAGCGCCTCCATCTCCACACCGGTCTGCCCGGCCAGCTTGCAGCGGGCGACGATGCGCACGGCATCCTGCCCCTCGGCGCTGAGCTCGACCTTGACGCTGGTGAGCATCAGCGGGTGGCACAACGGGATCAGGTCGCTGGTTTTTTTCGCCGCCTGTATCCCGGCAATGCGCGCCACGGCGAACACGTCACCCTTGGGGTGCTCACCGTCGACGATCATCTGCAAGGTCTGCGGCAACATGCGCACCCGCGCCTCGGCGGTAGCCTCGCGCTCGGTCACGGCCTTTTCAGTGACGTCGACCATGTTGGCCCGCCCCTGGGAATCAAGATGTGTCAGCACTGCTCTGCTCCTGTGAAGGGATTTCGCAGTGTAAACCTGTGGGTCAGGTTTGAGCAGAGGTATGTGTCGGCAGGTTTGGCCTCTTCGCGGGCACGCCCGCTCCCACAGGAGCTCCATGGCCTCGAATCAAGTGGAGATCCTGTGAACGGGCGTGTCCACGAAGAGGCCGGGCAGTAATCTGCCCGGCTACAGGGTTTACAAATGAGACTCGGCGTACTCGGCCAGCACCGAGCGAGGCACGCCCTGCAGGGTGATGTGCACGCCGTGGGGGAAGTCCTTGAAGCGCTCGGTCAGGTAGGTCAGGCCCGAGCTGGTCGCGGACAGGTAGGGGGTGTCGATCTGCGCCAGGTTGCCCAGGCAGACCACCTTGGACCCGGAGCCGGCACGGGTGATGATGGTTTTCATCTGGTGTGGCGTCAGGTTCTGGCACTCGTCAATCAGGATCAGGCTCTGCTGGAAGCTGCGGCCACGGATGTAGTTCAGCGACTTGAACTGCAGCGGCACGCGCTCAAGGATGTATTCGACGCTGCCATGGGTGCTTTCGTCATCCATGTGCAAAGCTTCGAGGTTGTCAGTGATGGCGCCCAGCCACGGCTCCATCTTCTCTGCTTCGGTACCCGGCAGGAAGCCAATCTCCTGGTCCAGCCCCTGCACGCTGCGGGTGGCGATGATGCGCCGGTAGCGCTTGCTGACCATGGTCTGCTCGATGGCCGCAGCCAGTGCCAGGATGGTTTTACCGGAGCCGGCGGCGCCGGTCAGGTTCACCAGGTGGATATCCGGGTCCAGCAGGGCAAACAGCGCCAGGCTTTGGTGAATGTCGCGTGGTTTCAGGCCCCAGGCTTCCTGGTGCAGCAACGGCTCCTGGTGCAGGTCGAGCAGCAGCAGTTCGTCGTCACGAATGCCCTTGATCCACCCGACAAAGCCCTGCTCATCGATGATGAACTCATTGACGTGCACAGCTGGCAGGTTGTCGATCATCTGCACCCGATGCCAGGTGCGGCCGCGCTCCTGGCGGGTATCGACCTTGCTCACGCGGTCCCAGAACGAGCCGGTGACCGAATGGTAGCCCTTGGACAGCAAGGACACGTCATCGACCAGTTGGTCGGTGCTGTAGTCCTCAGCCGCTATACCGCAAGCGCGCGCCTTCAGGCGCATGTTGATGTCTTTGGTGACCAGCACGACGTCCAGGTCGGTGCGCCGGGCCCGGACTTCGAGCAACTGGTTGATGATGATGTTGTCGTTGAGGTTTTCCGGCAGCAGCTTGTTCGGCTCGTTGCGCGGGGTCATCAGGATGGACAGGAACCCCTTGGGGCCGCTCTTGTTGCGCTGGATCGGTACGCCCTGCTCGACATCGCTGGGCGAAGCGTCACCGAGGGTCTGGTCTATCAGGCGGATGGCTTGGCGGCATTCGGCGGCGATGCTTTGTTTGCCGGTCTTGAGCTTGTCGAGTTCCTCCAGCACCGTCATCGGGATGGCGACATGGTGCTCCTCGAAGTTCAGTAACGCGTTAGGGTCGTGAATCAGGACGTTGGTATCGAGCACATACAGGATTGGCTTGCTGGAGGAAGGGTTGCGTCCTTGGTCATCCATACTCGGTCACCTTATGTCGAAGCCACACGGCGTGGTCTGTTACGCCGCAGAGTGACTGCCGCTGTTCCCGTATCCGCGTTGTTACGGGCGGGAAGCGAACCTGGCTAGGTGGGCCTGGATGACGCCACCTGTGCTGCAGGAATCGGCTGTCTGGTTTCTTCATACCGCAAAAACCATGACCGAAAAAAGCATTTTTACGCATTTTTGAAGTTTATTTTTCCGATTGACGAAGAGGCCTTGGCGCCAGCGTCAGAGGGGACTACGCTCAAAAGTCATACCCTCTATTCGCGGTATCCATATTCCCGGCAATCCTCCCAGCCGATGCCGCTTTGCGCGGTATTGCGCAGCAACCATTCCACCGCCGGCTGCGCCTTGGGAAGGCTGTCATGAAACTGGATCACGCCCTTGCGCCACAACAGCATCAGGGTCAATACGCGCTGTGCGGACGCCTCTGCGCTCAATGCACCGTCATCCTGGGCATCGATGTCCCACAACGATACCCGCAACTGCTGGCGGGCCATGAACGCTTCGCCGTCAGCCCGGCGCTGGCCATAAGGAGGGCGGAACAGCGGCACATACTGCTCGGGCAGATCAGCCTGCACCCGCGCCTGGCTGCGCCGCAGCGAATCCTGCCAGCCGGTCCACTGCGCATGGGAGCGGTATTCCCACCCCTGGATACCCACGCACTGCCCGCCATAGAGCTGGCGCAAGGCATTTGCCGCCGCGCCATCACGGCGTTGCTGCAAACGGTTACCGAGCGTGAAAAACGTGCCTTCGAGCTTTTGCCGGCGCAGGTAATCGGTGAGTAGATCCGTACTGCCCCCCTCGGGCCCAGGCCCGCCGACAAAGGTCAGCAGGAACATGCGGTCGTTCAGTTCGTCACCCTTGCGCTCACGCGAAGACAACCGCTCGATTTCGCTGCTGGTCTGCGGCAGCAACGCCGCCTTGCGCAGTTGCTCGTCCAGGTAGCGGACATGGAACTGGTGGCTCGGTTCGATCCAGCCGGTATAGAACGCACCGACATCGGCAGCGAACGTCGCCGCTTGTGTACGCAACTCCGCCATGGACGTAACCGGGTAGCAGAATGATGCATCCTGCTCACAACTGCGCTGCGCCTGTTGATAACCCTCCCACAACCGCTGCCACATGCGCGCCCGAACCTGGCGCACCTTCTGCAGGTTGATCTGCCGCAGCCCCAGCCGGGCCGCCAGGCTTGCGTCATCCAGCAACTCGCTTTCGTGCAGCACTTGGGCGAACGATAGGATTTCTGCCCGAGAAGCCACATCGAACAGCGCCGGGCTGTCCAGCTGTTCGGGCCACAGGCTGCGGTCCAGGCTGACCTGAGGTGAAGGGGCGGCTTGCACGGCCAGGCTCAGCAGGCCGGCCAGCAAGGCAGAAGCAATGCGCACAGTGGAAGGCTCCGCAACGGCAAAACGCGAACTATAGCGCCTGCACCGACCATGGGCTGTGACTATCGTCGCCATAGTTTGGACTTGTACCGCCCACCCCGTAGAATCCTCGGCCAACGATGCCAGGAGCCGACCCGATGCTGACGGTGATTTCCCCCGCCAAGACCCTCGACTACGACACCCCGCCAGTGACCGAGCGTTTCACCCTGCCCCAGTACCTGGATGAATCCCAGGCCCTGATCCAGCAACTGCGCGAACTGTCGCCGGCGCAGATCAGCGAGCTGATGCACCTGTCCGACAAGCTCGCCGGCCTGAATGCGGCGCGCTTTGGCAGCTGGACCCCAGACTTCACCCCGGCCAATGCCAAGCAGGCGTTGCTGGCGTTCAAGGGTGACGTGTACACCGGCCTCAATGCCGAGAGCCTGAGTGACGACGACTTCAGCTACGCTCAGGACCACCTGCGCATGCTCTCGGGCCTATATGGCCTGCTGCGCCCGCTCGATCTGATGCAGCCCTACCGCCTGGAGATGGGCACCAAACTGGCCAACGCCCGCGGCAAGGACCTGTACGCCTTCTGGGGCACGCGCATCAGCGAATGGCTGAACCAGGCCCTGGCCGACCAAGGCGATGACGTGCTGTTGAACCTGGCCAGTAACGAGTATTTCAGTGCAGTGAAACGCAGTGCATTAAAGGCCCGGGTGATCAACGTCGACTTCAAGGACCAGAAAAACGGCCAGTACAAGATCATCAGCTTCTACGCCAAGAAAGCCCGCGGCATGATGAGCCGCTTCGTCATCCAGCAGCGCATCAGCACCCCGGAACAGCTCAAGCAGTTTGATGCTCAGGGGTACTACTACAGTGACGAGCAGTCCAAGCCGGACCATTTGGTGTTCCTGCGCGATCACCCCTCGGAGTGACCCTGTAACGCCCCCTTCACGGCCAAACCCGCTCTTACAGGTAATGCGCTACCCGTAGGAGCGGGTTCACCCGCGAAAGGGCCAGCAGCCCACACCCCTCTCCGCCTGCAACAGGGCACGCTGCAAACCGCCATAACGCCATTAATCCGACGCCAAAAATCCAGCACACCCACCTTTATCGCCAAACGACATAAGACCGTTCATACCTTTTTTGACGAATTCTGAAAAAATTTTTCAGATGCTGGCATAAAAATATCTCGCAACAGTTACGCCCTTGATACACGGGGGCGAAACACCCGCGTGCTATCAATTTGAAACTGTCCGCAACTGAATAAATATTTAGAAATCTTTCATTCGAGCGAAACCGGCTCCGGAACTTCTACCAAAGCCAATCGCTCATAGTGCCGTAACGATTGTCCTGCCTACGGGCTGTGAGAGATGACTTACAGATGACAACGGCGGGGATACACTGGCCGCCCTAAAAAATTCGGCAGGTAAGAAGGAACCCCCCGAAAAACCTGGCCATTCAGGCGAGAAGCGGTCCTTTAAAATCTGCCCAGTGGTTTATTTTTAAAGATTTATTCACTTGAAAAAAAAAACACAGCAA
>NZ_JBJJLR010000062.1:0-28827 GCF_046230975.1 Pseudomonas sp. KCJK9058 | reverse complement strand
CTCAATCCGGCGTAGGAGCGGGTTTACCCGCGAATACGGTGGCGGCGTCAACGGTGAACGCCTGGTGGAAATTGGCCAGCAGGGCCGGCCCCTTCGCGGGTAAACCCGCGAAGGGGCCGGTTCAGGCAAACGCCGCCAGCAAATCCTGCGCAAATACATGGGCTGCCTCTCCAACCCCCTGTGCCCGGTGCCGGGCCAAGGTGAACGGCACCCCAAAATCAAGCTCAGGGTCCAGCGCCCATAACAGCCCCTCGGCCTCCCAGGCCTGTGCACAGTGGCATGGCAAGTAGCCAATATGCCGCCCAGACAGAATGAACGTCAGCACGCTTTCGATCTGCTCCGCCACTGCCGTGCTGCGTCTGCTCTGGAATGGCTCGCCCCCTTTGAGAAAACGGTACGGATGGCGCACCTGGTCCATGTCCAGCAACCGCTCAAGCCCAACATCCGTCTCGCCATACAGCACATGCCCCTTGCCGCAATACAGCCGCTGGCGCTCCGCGAACAAGGGCTGGTAATCAAAGGCCGCCTGGTTGCCGGAAAAGTAGCTGATGGCATAGTCCAGCCGCTGCTCCAGCAACAGCCGTTCCAGCTCCGCCGGCGGTGCACTGACAAGCTCCAGTTGCACCGATTCCTCTCGCCTGCGAAATGCCGCAATGGCCGCCGCCAGTTTCAGGCTCACCGCCTTGTCCTGATTTTCCGCCATGCCTATGCGCACAGTTCCCAGCAGCCGCCCGGCAACGCCGTTGGCCTGCTGGCGAAACTGCTCGATGTTCAGCAGCAGCCCACGCGCCGCCTCCAATAGCAATTCACCTTTTTCCGTCAGGCGAAAACCACCCTTGCCGCGGCTGCACAGGCGGTAACCCAAGCGTGCCTCCAGTTGCGCCATGCGCTGGCTGATGGTGGGCTGGCTCAGGCCCAGCACGCCTTGAGCGGCGCTGAAGCCACCCGCCTCGACTACAGTGACGAACAGCCGCAGCAGGTGCAGGTCGGGGTCGTGCACTTGTCCGAGCATTACATTGCTCCTGATGAATGTCAGCTTTGCAAACTTGCCATTGGTGCAATGTAACCCGGCTGGCATGCTCGCGGCATCCACCCATTTACCGAGGTGTCCGCCATGCGTCGATCGTTGTGCCTTTTGTCTCTGGTTCTGGCCCTGCCGCTGCAGGCCGAAGAAAAGGTCGTCAATCTCTACAGCTGGGCCGATTACGTCGCCCCGCAAACCCTGCAGCGCTTCGAACAGGAAACGGGCTACAAGGTGCGTTACGACACCTTTGACACCCCCGAGGTGCTGGAAACCAAGCTGTTGACCGGTGGTAGCGGCTACGACGTGGTGGTGCCGTCATCCACCGTGCTGGCCCGGGCGCTCAAGGCCAATGCCCTGCAACCGCTGGACGCTCAGGCCATGCCTGGCTATGGCAACCTCGACAAGGACCTGCTGGGCAAACTGGCCGAGGTTGACCCCGGCAACCGCCATGCTGTGCCGTACACCTGGGGCACGCTGGGCCTGGGGGTAAATGTGGAGGCAGTACGCCAGCGCCTTGGCGATGTACCGCTGGACAGCCTCGACCTGTTGTTCAAGCCCGAGTACGCCACCCGCCTGAAGGGTTGCGGCATCGCTTTGCCTGACTCGCCCCAGGAGGTGATCGGCGTAGCCCTGAACTACCTGGGCAAGGACCCTTACAGCCAGGACAAGGATGACCTGGCTGCCGCGCAGAACCTGCTCAGCCAGTTGCAGCCGTCGGTCAGCTACGTTGCCAACGGCCGGCAGATCAACGACCTGGCCAATGGCAGCGTGTGCCTGGCGTTGACCTACAACGGTGATGCCGCGATGGCCGCCGACCAGGCCCGCCGTGCCGGCAAGCCGTTCGAGGTGATCTACCGCATCCCCCGCGAAGGCACGCTGGTATGGCAGGACAACCTGGTCATCCCCAAGGACGCCCCGCACCCCGAGGCCGCACGGGCGTTCATCGCCTTCATGCTCAAGCCAGAGTCGGTGGCAGCGCTGACCAACACGCTGTTCTTCGCCAATGCCAACCAGGCTGCCACGCCGCTGGTGGACGAAGCGGTGCGCAACGACCCGGATATCTATCCGTCGGCCGAGGTGCGTCAGCGCCTGTATGCCGACCGCAGCATGGCCTTGGCCGACCTGCGCCAACGCAACCGTCTGTGGACCGCCTTCCGCAGCCGGCAGTAGCCCATGACAATCAAGGAGCCCGACCGTGGACCAAGCCGCAAGCAATGACCAGGCCATGACCCGCGATAGCCTGTATGGTACCGCCGCAGAAAGCACCTACGCCGGTGTTGTCAGTTTTTCCCGCCGCCGCTACAGCCGCGACTTGCGCGGTGTGGATGTGGTGGTCAGCGGAGTGCCGTTCGACACGGCCACCAGTAACCGCCCCGGCGCGCGCTTCGGCCCGCGGGCGATCCGTGCTGCCTCGGTCCAGCAGGCCTGGGCCCGCCACTGGCCGTGGGCGTTCGACCCGTTCGACCACCTGGCGGTCATCGACTATGGCGACTGCCCCTTCGACAGCGGCACGCCGCAGTCGGTACCGGACAGCATCGAGGCCCATGCCGAGCACATTCTGCAGGCGGGTTGCGCCATGCTGACCCTTGGTGGCGACCACTTCATCAGCTACCCGCTGCTCAAGGCTCACGCCCGCCGCCATGGCCCGCTGGCGCTGATCCATTTCGATGCGCACAGTGACACCTGGCCGGACGAGGCGGGCAAGCGCATCGACCACGGCACCATGTTCTGGCATGCCGCCCGCGAAGGCCTGGTTGACCCGGCCCACTCGGTGCAGATTGGCCTGCGCACGACCAATGACGACAGCCAGGGCTTTGCCATTCTCGACGCCAGGCAGGTGCACCGCCAGGGCACAGAGGCGGTGATTGCAGCGATTCGCCAGCGGGTGGGCGAGCGGCCGGTGTACCTGACCTTCGACATCGACTGCCTCGACCCGGCCTACGCGCCCGGTACCGGAACCCCGGTGTGTGGCGGGCTGAGCACGGTGCAGGCGCTGGAGATTCTGGGTGGGCTGCGTGGCATCAACCTGGTAGGCATGGACTTGGTGGAAGTGGCGCCAGCCTATGACCATGCCGATATCACCGCATTGGCCGGGGCAACCCTGGCCATGGAGATGCTGTGCCTGTATGCGGCGCGGCACAAGGTGGATAACGGCCAGTAGAAGGTTGCGGCCATTGGAGGGCGAAGCAGCCCTCCGCGGCCCATACTGAAACATCAGGAATCAACTCCACCCGCATTCACACTTTTGCCGCGAACCCCT
The DNA here is from genome assembly GCF_046230975.1 of Pseudomonas sp. KCJK9058. NCBI lineage: Bacteria > Pseudomonadati > Pseudomonadota > Gammaproteobacteria > Pseudomonadales > Pseudomonadaceae > Pseudomonas > Pseudomonas sp. KCJK9058. Next base: position 25,543 of record NZ_JBJJLR010000062.1, on the reverse strand, counting down.
CGCGCCTTAGGCTATCAAACCCACCAGGCGCGGCATTTTCGTACAGGAGGTGAAGCATGACCCCGACATTGCCCATCCTGGCCCTCGGCCTGGCGCTATGCCTGCCCGCGCACGCAGCTGCGCAGCAGCCCGTGCAACATGCTGCCGGCAACAGCAACCCTTACAACAGCCCGATCCAGCGGGCCAACCCCAACAGCCGTCAAGGCAGCATGCCGGCTGCGCCACCGGTACGTGGCCCGTCCACCGACCCGTACCAGCGCCCACCCACCCTGGACAACCGCGGCATCGGTAACGGCGACAACCTGCGCCGTCAGCAGCAAACCCCGAACCTGGAACCCACCCGGCCACCGCGCGACAACCCTCGTGCGCCTTAAGCCCACTTGAAAGGAATCCGGCATGCTTCGAGCACCCTGGCTAGTCACCCTGACCGCCGCCGCGCTGCTGCCACTGTGGGCGCATGCGGCGGCCGAACAGCGGTTTCCCAGCGAAGAAGGCACCTTGATCGTCGACACGCTTGCCGATGGCCTGCGCAACCCCTGGGCCCTGGCCTTCCTGCCCGGTGGCAAGGACATGCTGGTGACCGAGCGCGCCGGCAACCTGCGGCTGGTCAATGCCGAAGGCAAGGTCGGCCCGCCGATCAGCGGTGTACCCAAGGTCTGGGCCGAAGGCCAGGGCGGCTTGCTGGATGTGGCACTGTCACCGGAGTTCGGCAAGGACCGCACCGTTTACCTGTCCTACGCCGAGGAGGGCAGTGACGGCAAGGCCGGTACTGCGGTCGGCCGCGGGCAGCTGTCCGAGGACCGCGCCCGGCTGGAGCATTTCACCGTGATCTTCCGCCAGCTGCCCAAGCTGTCGGTGGGTAACCACTTCGGCTCGCGGCTGGTGTTCGACCGCAACGGCTACCTGTTCATCGCCCTGGGCGAGAACAACCAACGCCCCACTGCCCAGGACCTGGACAAGTTGCAAGGCAAGGTCGTGCGTATTCTGCCGGACGGCGAAGTGCCCAAAGACAACCCCTTCGTCGGCAAGGACAACGTGCGCCCGGAGATCTGGTCGTACGGCCACCGTAATCAGCAAGGCGCCGCGCTCAACCCCTGGACCGGCCAGTTGTGGACCCACGAACACGGCCCGCGCGGAGGGGATGAAATCAACATTCCAAAGCCTGGCAAGAACTATGGTTGGCCGATTGCGACCCACGGCATCAACTACTCGCTGCTGCCCATCCCCGAGGCCAAGGGCGAGCATGTAGACGGCATGGTCGACCCGCACCATGTATGGGAAAAGTCACCGGGTATCAGCGGTATGGCGTTCTACGACAGCCCAACGTTCAAGGCCTGGGACCACAATCTGTTCATAGGGGCGCTGGCCACGCAGGAATTGATCCGCTTGCAACTGGAGGGCGACAAGGTGGTGCACGAAGAGCGGTTGCTCGGTGACCTGAAGGCGCGTATCCGTGATGTGCGGGTGGGGCCAGATGGTTACCTGTATGTACTGACCGATGACAAGGACGGCGCGCTACTCAAGGTCGGCCTGGCCGACTGACGCGCGCCTGCACCGAGGGTGACAGTCGGGTAGAATGCGGCCATGGCCATCGACCCCCAAACCCTCTACCAGCAAGCCCTGAGCACTCGGGGCTACGTCGCTGACCCCGCCCAGGCCCGCGTCGTCGAGGCCTTGCAAGCCTGCTTCCAGTCCCTCGAGCAGGGCCGCCCCACCCAGGGCCTCTACCTCTGGGGCCCGGTCGGGCGCGGCAAGACCTGGCTGATGGACCAGTTCCACCAGTGTCTGCGCATGCCGAGCCGGCGCCAGCACTTTCATCACTTCATGGCCTGGGTGCATCAACGCCTGTTTCAGCTCAACGGCACCGCCGACCCGCTATTGGCCCTGGCGGCGGAGCTGGCGCGGCAAATCCGTGTGCTGTGCTTTGATGAACTGTTCGTCAACGACATCGGTGATGCGATCATCCTCGGCCGCCTGTTCCAGGTATTGTTCGATCAGGGCGTGGTGATTGTTGCCACTTCCAACCAGCCACCCGAGCAGCTCTACCGCGATGGTTTCAACCGCGAGCGGTTCCTGCCGGCCATCGCCGCCATTGGTCGTCACATGCAGGTCCTGCCGGTAGCGGGCGAGCAGGATCACCGCCTGCACCCCGGTGAAGCGCGGCAGCGCTATTGGGTAGCCGAGGTAGGGCAGGCCAGCCAGTTGGCCGACGTGTTCCGCCAGCTCAGCCCCAAAGACGCCGGCACGGATCAGCCCTTGGTTATTGGCTCAAGGCACATTCACGTCGTGCGGCGCAGTGAGCAGGCTATCTGGTGTCGTTTCACGGATCTGTGCGATCAACCCTTGGCGGCCATGGAGTTCATGGCCTTGTGCGACCGTTTTCCCTCGATTCTGGTCTCCGGCATTCCGGCGCTGGGCGGGGAACAGCGGGCGGGGCGTATTGCCCGAGGCACCGAAGATGGCGCGGCGAGGGTCGTGGCGGGTGACCGTGAATTGCCGGCGCTGTCGCCCAAGGACGATGCGGTTCGCCGCTTCATTGCCCTGGTCGACGAATGCTATGACCGTCGGGTGGCGTTGTACCTGGAGGCACAGGTGCCGCTCGATGCCCTCTACACTCAAGGGTATCTGGCGTTCCCGTACCAGCGCACCCTGAGCCGGCTACGGGAGATGCAACTGCAACGCTTCGCCTGAAAAGGAGCCGACCATGCAGCCGTTATCGCATCATCTGCTGACCCAGGCCTATAACAATGGCTGGGCCAACCACCGCCTGTACAAGGCCTGCCTGCAACTGACCCAGGACGAGTTCGTCGCCCCGCGTTGCAGCTTCTTCCCGTCGATCAAGGCCACCCTCAACCACTTGCTGACGGTGGATTGGTTTTACCTGCATATGCTCGAGTGCGAGCAGCGCGGCGAGCAGCCCGATGCCGACGGCGAACGCTTTTTCGACCCGGAGCAGCCGTTTGCCACCTGTACCGATCTGCATGCCGAGCAGGCCCAGGCTGACCACCGTTTGATCGCCTACTGCCGGGGGCTGAGTGATGGCGACCTAGGCCGCTATGTGAGCGTCGTGCGGCCCGATCGGGTGCAGCGCGAGCAGCGGCTGCGGTTGCTGGCGCATCTGTTCGAACATCAGGTGCATCACCGTGGGCAGGTGCACGCAATGCTCAGTGATACAGCGGTCAGGCCACCACAGCTGGATGAGTTTTTCTGCGAAGAAGAGGCTGAGTTGCGGGCGGGCGACTTTGCCGAGCTGGGCTGGACGGAAGCGCAGGTCTGGAACGTGTAAAGGAACCCTGTGGCAGCAGCGGGCGTGCGCAAAATCCCAAAGCCTGCTGCTCCCACAGGGGCCAATCATTGGCTCACTTGCCCAGCCATTCGACCAGGGTGCGATTGAACCGCACCGGTTCCTCGATTTGCGGCGCGTGCCCCATGCCTTCGAACGTGATCAGCTCACCTTTGGGTATCAGCTTGGCCACCTGCGGCCCCAGCTCTGCATAGTTGCCCAGCTTGGCCTTTACCTCCGGCGGCGCGATATCGCTGCCGATGGCCGTGGTGTCCTGGTCGCCGATCAGCAGCAGGGTCGGCATCTGCAGGTGCTTGAACTCGTGGTACACCGGCTGGGTGAAGATCATGTCGTAGATCAGCGCCGAGTTCCACGCCACCGCTTCATGCCCCGGCCCTTTGTTCAAGCCCACCAGCATCTGCACCCAGCGTTCATATTCAGGCTTCCAGCGCCCGGCGTAATAGGTCTTGCGCTCATATGCACGTACGCCTTCGGCATCCAGCTTGAGTTCGCGGGCATACCACTGGTCCACGGTGCGGTAGGGCACCCCCAGCGCTTTCCAGTCTTCCAGGCCGATCGGGTTGACCATTGCCAGGCGTTCCACCTGCTGGGGGTACATCAGTGCATAGCGGGTGGCCAGCATGCCGCCGGTGGAGTGGCCGAGCACAATAGTTTGTTTCACACCCAGCTGTTCGAGCAGGGCATGGGTGTTGTCGGCCAGTTGTTGAAAGCTGTACTGGTAATGCGCCGGTTTGCTTGATGTACAGAAGCCGACCTGGTCGGGCGCGATGACCCGGTAGCCGGCCTTGCTCAAGGCGTCGATGGTGGTTTCCCAGGTGGCGGCGCAGAAGTTCTTGCCGTGCATCAGCACCACGTTGTGGCCGTTGGCCTGGCCTTGGGCGGGCACGTCCATGTAGCCCATCTGCAGGGCCTGGCCCTGGGACTTGAAGTCGAAATGCTTGAGGGGGTGCGGGTAGCTGAAACCTTCGAGCTGGGGGCCGTAGGTAGGCGACTCGGCAGCGATGGCCGAACTGCTGGCAAGGCAGGCCAGGGCGAGGGCGGTTGCGCGCAGCATGGGGGCACTCCGTGTAGGGCCAGGTTGAATGGGGCGACTCTAACAGGCAGTGGACCACGCGAAACCTGAAAGGTGTTACCAGGCGTGAAACCAGCCCAGGGTGATCATGGCAAGCACTGCATAGCGGCCAGCCTTGGCCAGGGTCACCAGCAACAGGAAGCGCCAGAACGGCTCACGCATGATCCCGGCGATCAGCGTAAGCGGGTCACCGATCACCGGCATCCAGCTGAGCAGCAGCGACCATTGCCCCCAGCGTTGGTAGCGCTGTTGCGCACGCGCCAGCTGGGCAGCGCTGAAAGGGAACCAGCGTTTGTCGCGCAGGTGCTCGATGGCCCGGCCCAGCAGCCAGTTGACCACCGAGCCGAGCACGTTGCCCAGGGTGGCTACCAGCAGCAGGGTCGCCCATGCCTCGGGCTGGCGCAGCAACAGACCGACCAGCACGGCCTCTGATTGCAGCGGCAGCAGGGTGGCGGCACCAAAGGCACTGAGAAACAGCGCCCCCAGGCTGAGCATCAGTAGTTGGCGACCACGGTGTCCTGGCCATCCTGGGTCACCCCGATGACCTGGTAGGCATCCTTGTGGTCACCCATCTCCATGCCGGGCGAGCCCATGGGCATGCCCGGCACCGCCAGGCCCTTGAGGTCGTTGCGCTTGGCCAGCAGGCGCACCTGCTCGGCCGGCACGTGGCCTTCGACGAACTTGCCGTCGATCACCCCGGTGTGGCAAGACGCTAGGCGTGGCGCCACGCCGAGGCGTTGCTTGACGGCGCTCATGTTTGGCTCGACGTGGTCGTTGACGGTAAAACCGTTGTCACGCAGGTGGCTGATCCAGGCCTTGCAGCAGCCGCAGTTGGGGTCGCGGTAGACGTCGATGGTCTCGGCGGCCTGGGCCAGGCCGGTGACGGCCAGCAGGCTCAGGGTCAGCAGGTGTTTGCGCAGCATGGTGAAGCACTCCTTTAAAAACGCAGGCGGATACCGGCGAGCAGGCGGGTCTGGCCCAGATCTTCGCCGTCTTCTCGGGCCTGGTTGGCACGCGAGCCGTGCAGGCGGTTGAAACTGAGCCCGACGTAGGGGGCGAAGCCGCGCGTGATCTCGTAGCGCAGGCGCAGGCCCACCTCGCTGTCGGCCAGCCCCGCGCCTTGCTCGCGGCCGGCGTCGTTGCGCCCGTAGAGGTTGGCCTCCAGGGTCGGCTCCAGTATCCAGCGGTTGGTCAGCAGCATAGCGTAAGCGGCTTCCAGGCGCAGCGCGGTCTGTTGCCGCTCGCCTGCATAGGCGGTGGCTTGCAGCTCCAGGCCGTACAACGGTGTGCCCTGGATGCCGAAGGCGGCCCAGGTTTGGCCACTGGCAGGCTTGAAGTCCTGGCGTACACCGGCCACCAGTTCCCACCACGGGCTCACGGCATGGCCCCACAGCGCCTGCAGCTCGGCCTTGTGGGTCTTGCCCTGTTCGCGTTCGCCTTCGGTGCGCAGCCACAAGCGGTCGATATCGCCGCCGACCCAGGCGGTGGCGTTCCAGTTCAGGGCACTGCTGCTCTCGAAGTTCTGGTATTCGAGCTTGTCCACGATCACTGCCCAGTTCAGCGCCCGGTCATGCGCCTGGTGCCCTGGCAATGGCGGGAAGGCGGCGCGGCGGTCGGCGTCGGTGATGACAGGCAGGGGCGTGCGAGGCTGGCTGAGGGAAGGCTGGTCATGGCCCATGCTTTCATGGTCCATGGGCATGGCCTGATGGCCCATCTGGCCGTGGTTCGTGTGTTCGGAACCCGCGGCCATCGCCCGTTCACTGGCCAGCAAGGTCAGCAGCGCCACGCCTGCCACGATGCTGCGGTTGCGGGTGTCATTCATCGACGCGTACCTCGCGGAGCATGCCGGTCTCCATGTGGTAGAGCAAGTGGCAGTGGTAGGCCCAGCGGCCCAGCGCGTCGGCAGTCACCCGGTAGGAGCGTCGGCTGCCGGGCGGGATATCGACGGTGTGCTTGCGCACCAGGAACTGGCCATGCTCGTCTTCCAGGTCGCTCCACATGCCATGCAGGTGGATGGGGTGGGTCATCATGGTGTCGTTGACCAGGGTGATGCGCACGCGCTCACCGTAGGTCAGCCGCAGCGGTTCGGCGTCGCTGAACTTGATGCCGTCGAACGACCAGGCGAAGCGCTCCATATGGCCGGTCAGGTGCAGTTCAATGTCACGCGATGGCGGGCGGCCATCCGGGTCGGGGTATGGGCTGCGCAGGTCGGCGTAGGTCAGCACGCGGCGACCATTGTCACGCAGGCCTATGCCAGGATCGGCAAGGTTTGGACGCGGTGCCATGGTCTGCATGTCCACCAGCGGGTTGCCGGTTTCACTGACCGGGTGTTGCTGCATGGCCGACATGGCGGCGTGGCCCATGCCGGCCATGCTGCCGTGGTTCATGCCCGCCATGGCATCCATACCGCCGTGGCCCATGTCCTCCATGCTCAGCACTGGGCGTGGGTCGGGGGCAGGCACCGGTGCCTGCAGCCCGGCCGCACGGGCCAGGGTGCCGCGGGCGAAGCCGGTGCGGTCCATGCTCTGGGCGAACAGGGTGTAGGCGGGTTGGTCACCCACGGTCACCAGCACGTCGTAGGTCTCTGCCACGGCAATGCGCAGTTCATCCACGCTCACAGGGGTCACCGGCAAGCCGTCGGCGGCGATCACCGTCAGCTTCAGCCCGGGGATGCGGAAGTCGAAGTAGGTCATGGCTGAGGCATTGATCAGCCGCAGGCGCACGGTTTCGCCTGGCTGGAACAGGCAGGTGAAGTTGCCTTGTGGTGGTTGGCCGTTGAGCAGGTAGGTGTAGGTGGCGGCGCTGATATCGGCGAGGTCGGTTGGGCTCATGCGCATGCGCGCCCAGGCCGTGCGTTCGGCGACGGTGGGGCTCCAGCCGTTTTCGGCCACGTCATCGATGAAGTCGCCAACCGTGCGCTTGTGGAAGTTGTACGCGTCGGACTGTGTCTTCAGCGTCGCCATCAGTTGTTCCGGCGCCTGGTCTGACCAGTCGCTCAATAGCAGCACATGATCACGCTGGTAGCGGTGCGTTTCGGGCTCGCGTGGCTCGATCACGATTGCCCCGTATACCCCAGCTTGCTCCTGCAGCCCCGAATGGCTGTGGTACCAGTAGGTACCGCTCTGGCGCAGGGTGAACTGGTACAGGTAGTCGCCGCCGGGCTCGATGCCAGCGAAGCTCAGGCCAGGCACGCCATCCATGTTGGCCGGCAGGATGATGCCGTGCCAGTGGATCGAGGTGTCCTGCGCCAGTCGGTTGCGCACGCGCAACGTCACGGTGTCACCTTCGCGCCAGCGCAGCAGTGGGCCGGGCAGGCTGTTGTTGACGGTCAGTGCGGTACGCGGCCGGCCTGTGATGTTGACCGGGGTCTGGCCAATGAACAGCTCGAAATGCTGGCCGGCCAGATCTCGGCCTTCGGCGGCCTGGGCCAGCGGGCGCCACAGCCCCAGGCCCGCCAGCGTGCTGGCGGCGCCCAGGCCTTTGACAAACGTACGGCGGGAGGGGTTGCGCAACATGGCGTGGCCTCATGCGGAAGAGCCACGATGTTCGCTGCCGCCTGCTGTCAGGTAGCTGAGGTGCACATTACAGTGTTGTCAGCTTGCTGCTTCGTCGATGCGCAGGTCGCGCATCAGCAGGCCGTAGTCGAGGGCAACCTGTTCCGGGATCGGCAGATACACCACATGGCCATCGCCCGGTGCGACCTCGATGGCGTGCTGCTGGCGGTTGCACAGGCGGTGCAGGTCGAAGTGGTAGTTACCGCGCGGGGTCATCAGTTCCAGATGGTCGCCCACGGCGAAGCGGTTCTTCACCTTGACCTCGGCCAGGCCGTCGACGCGCACGCCAGTCAGTTCGCCTACGAATTGCTGGCGCTCGGAGACCGAGTTGCCGCGCTGGTAGTTCTGGTACTCGTCGTGCACGTGGCGGCGCAGGAAACCTTCGGTGTAACCGCGTTGCGCCAGGGATTCGAGGTTGCCCATCAGGGCGCGGTCGAATGGTCGCCCGGCCACCGCGTCGTCGATCGCCTGGCGATACGACTGTACCGCGCGGGCACAGTAGAAGTGCGATTTGGTGCGGCCCTCGATCTTCAGCGAATGCACGCCCATCAAGGCCAGGCGCTCGACGTGCTGAATGGCGCGCAGGTCCTTGGCGTTCATGATGTAGGTGCCGTGCTCATCCTCGAACGCCGGCATTTCAGTGCCGGGGCGGTTGCTTTCCTGCAGCAGGAACACTTGGTCGGTGGGCGCACCCAGGCCCAGGGTGGGCTGCACTTGGCGCACGATGTCACCGGTGGCGTTCTCGGTGGCCGGCGTGGCGTCGTACTTCCAGCGGCAGGCATTGGTGCAGCTACCCTGGTTGGCGTCACGCTTGTTGAGGTAGCCCGAAAGCAGGCAACGGCCGGAATAGGCCATGCACAGGGCGCCGTGCACGAACACTTCCAGTTCCATGCCCGGCACCTGCTGGCGGATTTCCTCGATTTCGTCCAGCGACAGCTCCCGCGACAGGATCACCCGGCTCAGGCCAAGTTGCTGCCAGAACTGCACGCTGGCCCAGTTGACGGTGTTGGCCTGCACCGACAGGTGCACCGGCATCTGTGGGAAGTGCTGGCGCACCAGCATGATCAGGCCGGGGTCGGACATGATCAGCGCGTCCGGCGCCATCTCGATCACGGGTGCTAGGTCCTTGAGGAAGGTCTTGAGCTTGGCATTGTGCGGGGCGATGTTGACCACCACGTAGAAGCGCTTGCCCAAGGCGTGCGCCTCCTCGATCCCCAGTGCCAGGTTGGCGTGATCGAACGCGTTGTTGCGCACCCGCAAGCTGTAACGCGGCTGGCCGGCGTAGACCGCATCGGCGCCGTAGGCAAACGCGTAGCGCATGGTCTTGAGGGTGCCGGCGGGGGCCAGCAGTTCGGGCTTGGCAGTAGGGTTCATGTGCGCACCGGGGCAAAAAGGCGGGGATGCTAGGGTCGATGGACAAGGTGCGTATTGATTTGCGTCAAGTGAGCACGGCACTTTTGTCCAGGCGCGGTGCACTAATCACTCATAAGCCATTTGAGGAACTGCGATGAACGAAACCGCGCTACAGAACAAGGCCCTGGCAGTACTCTTGGCGTTGGTGACCATTGCCTTCTTCTGGATTCTTCTGCCGTATTACGGCGCAATCTTCTGGGCGGTGATTCTCGGCATTTTGTTCGCCCCGCTGCAGCGTCACTTGCTGATCCGCTGCGGTCGGCGGCGTAACCTTGCCGCGGCCACGTCTACGCTGGTGTGCCTGCTTGTGGCGATCCTGCCGGTGATCATCACCAGCGCCCTGCTGGTTCAAGAGGGCGCCACGCTGTACCAGCGCATCGAAAGCGGGCAACTGGACATCGCCGGTTACGTCGAGCGCGGCAAGGACATGCTCCCGGCATTCGCCCAGCGTGGCCTGGACAATATGGGCATGGGTAACCTCGACGGGTTGCGTGACAAGATCGCCAAGTGGGCAACCCAGGGTAGCCAGGTATTGGCCAGCCAGGCGTTCAGCTTTGGGCAGGGCACATTCGAGTTCCTGATCAGTTTTGGCATCATGATGTACTTGCTGTTCTTTTTCCTGCGTGATGGTCCGGAAGTCGCGCGCCGGGTGCGGATGGCCGTCCCGCTGCCCGAGCACCAGAAGCGTCGTTTGCAGTTGAAGTTCAATCGTGTGGTGAGGGCGACGGTGAAGGGCAACGTGCTGGTGGCCATTACCCAAGGTGCGTTGGGAGGCTTTATTTTCTGGGTGCTGGATATCCCGAGTGCGTTGGTGTGGGCGGTGCTGATGGCGTTTCTGTCGCTGCTGCCGGCGGTGGGCGCGGGCATTATCTGGGCGCCGGTGGCGGCGTATTTCCTGCTGACCGGGGCGATACTGCCAGGGGTGGTGCTTACCGCGTTCGGGGTGCTGGTGATCGGCCTGGTGGATAATGTGTTGCGGCCAATCCTGGTGGGCAAGGATACGCGCATGCCGGATTACCTGATCCTGGTGTCGACCCTTGGCGGGCTGGCGGTGTTCGGCCTAAACGGCTTCGTGATCGGTCCGTTGATCGCGGCGCTGTTCGTCTCCAGCTGGGCGATCTTTGCCGCGACCAAACCGCGGGTGCAATTGCCACAATAACGTTCTAGCTCAGGTTTGTCGGCCGTAGGAGCGGGTTTACCCGCGAAAGGGCCGGGCCTGCTGGCCAATTTCCACCCGCCGTTCACCGTTGCCGCCGCTACCGTATTCGCGGGTAAACCCGCTCCTACGCCGGATCGGGGGTGGACACAGGTCGGTGGTTGGGCACAGGCCGCGTGTAGGAGCGGGTTCACCCGCGAAAGGGCCGGGCCTGCTGGCCAATTACCACCCGCCGTTCACCGTTGCCGCCGCTACCGTATTCGCGGGTAAACCCGCTCCTACGCCGGATCGAGGGTGGACTCAGGTCGGTGATTGGGCGCAGGCCGCCGTAGGCGCGGCCTTGTGTCGCGCAAGGGCCGCTACCACTGCGAAACCGCAAGGGTCAGAAGGCTTGCGGCATCTCGCCCTTGGCCAGGCGCCGGTTGATGTCGGCAATCACTTCGGGCAGGTCGTTGATGGTGTCGATCAGGTAGTGTGGGCGGGAGCCGGCAAACAGTGCATGGATGCGCTGGCGCTCGCTTTCCAGTTTCTCGGCACTCAACGCCCGGAAGCCTTCCCAGGTCAGGCCCAAGGCATTGCCCGAGCAGACCAGCGCCACGGTCCACATGCCGGCACGGCGGCCTTCAAGAATGCCTGGCACGGTGTCGTCCACCTTCACGCAGGCCGCTACATCGTCAATCCCCAGCGCAATCACGTTGGCCAAGGCCTGGGCCGGCCATGGACGGCCGTTCGGGGTTTCGTCGGTGGCCACGACATGGTCGGCTACGTAGCCGTTCTGCGCCGCCAGTTCCACCACCTTGTCCATCACCACTTTCGGGTAACCCGAGCACGAGCCGATCTTCAGGCCGTCCTGGCGTAGACCGGTGAGGGTGTCCAGCGCACCGGGGATCAGTGCCGAGTGCACGGCAATCTTCTCGATCTGCAGCGGCATGAAGCGGTTGTAGATGGCGGTGACGTCATCATCGGTCGGGGTACGGCCGAACACCTTGTGGTAGCGCTCGGCAATTTCCGGTACGTCGCACAGGGTGCGGATATGGTCCCATTTGCCCATGCCCATCGGGCCTCGGGCTTCTTCGATGGACACCTGCACGTCGAACTCGGCAAAGGCCTCGACAAAGATCTGGGTGGGGGCGAATGAGCCGAAATCGACCACGGTGCCAGCCCAGTCGAGGATGGCGGCTTGCAGTTGGGTGGGGTTGTTGTAGTTCATGTGCGCGAATTCCTGGGTTCGGGTGGGCAAAGCGTCAGATGTCCAGCACTTCCATTTCCCGCAGCACTTCGGCCACGGCATTCACGGCGGCCTGCATGCCGTCCGCCCCGACCACGCCGATGCAGCCGACGCGGAAGGTTTCGACCTGGGTCAACTTGCCCGGGTAGAGAATGAAACCCTTGGCCTTGACCCGCTCGTAGAAGTCCTTGAACTGGTAGCGGGCATCGGTGGGGGCGTGGAAGGTGACGATGATTGGCGCCTGGATCTCGGCGGGCAGGAAACTGCGCAGGCCGATGGCTGCCATGCCGTCGAGCAGCGTCTTGCAGTTGTCTGCGTAGCGCTGGTGGCGGGCCGGAAGGCCACCTTCCTCGTTGTATTGCTGCAGTGCTTCGTGCAGGGCCGCGACCACGTGGGTAGGCGGGGTGAAGCGCCATTGCCCGGTCTTGGCCATGTAGGCGTGCTGGTCGTGCAGGTCCATGGCCAGCGAGTGGGCATTGCCTTCGGCGGCCACCAGGGCGTTTTTTTCGGCGAAGACGAAGCCCATGCCGGGTACGCCTTCCAGGCACTTGCCGGAGGCTGCGATCAGCGCTTCGAAGGGGATTTCGCGGGCATCGATCGGCAGCGCACCGAACGAGCTCATGGCATCGATGATCAGGCGCTTGCCATGGTGTTTGATCACCTGGGCGATTTCGGGCAGCGGGTTCAGGATGCCGGTGCTGGTTTCACAGTGGATCAGCGCCACATGGGTGATGGCCGAGTCTTCGGCCAGCAGCCGGTCGACGTCGGCGGCCGTGGTCGGCTGGTCTTCGGCCGTTTCGAAGGTGCTGTAGGTGCGGCCCAGCACTTTGCAGATCTTTGCCAGGCGCTGGCCGTACGCGCCGTTGATCAGTACCAGAACCTTGCCATCGCGTGGCACCAAGGTGCCGATGGCCGCTTCCACGGCGAAGGTGCCGCTGCCTTGCAGGGGCACGCAGTGGTGGCTGCTGGCGCCGTCGATGATGGCCAGCAGTTGTTCGCAGACGCTGGCAGTCAATTGGTTGAAGTCACGGTCCCAAGAGCCCCAGTCCACCAGCATGGCTTGGCGGGTGCGGATTGATGTGGTCAGGGGACCTGGGGTCAGCAGAATCGGGGCGTTGCTCATTCCGTTATTCCTCACAAGCGGTGGGCTGAAACTACGAGGCCTAGGTTGCAATTCGCGCTGTCATCAATCAAATTGTTTGTTGTTATCTCAGCTATAAGTCAGGCCGATAAATATGAACCTGTTCCAGCTACGCGCCTTCGACGCCGTGGCCCGTGAGGGCAGCTTTACCCGTGCTGCCGAGCGCCTCTTCATCAGCCAGCCGGCGGTGACCGGGCACGTCAAGGCTCTGGAGGAGCACTACCAGATCACCTTGCTGCGGCGTACTGCACGGCGCGTGGAACTGACCGAAGAGGGCACGCGCCTGGCGGCCATCACGCGCGCCATGTTCGGCCTGGCTGAAGAAGCGCAGGCCATGCTCGAGGCCAACCGCCAGTTGCTGACCGGGCGCCTGGAGGTAGCCGCCGACGGCCCGCACCGGGTCATGCCGATGCTGGCGCTGCTGCGTGAGCGGTACCCTGGCGTCACCGTCAACTTGCGTCTGGGCAATGCACAGGAGACGTTGGCTGCGCTGCTCGGCGAGCATGCCGACGTGGCAGTGCTGACCGAAATCGAGCCGCGCAAAGGGCTGCACCTGCAAAATCTCTGTGAGTCGCGCCTGTGTGCGTTGTTACCCGTGGGGCACGCCTGGGCCAGCGAGCGGGAGGACTTGCCGTTGGCCGAGCTGCACCAGCAGATCATGGTGCTGCGCGAACCCAGCTCCACCACCCGGCGCACCTTCGACAAGGCCTGCATCAAGGCGGGCGTGCAACCGCGTGTATTGCTGGAGCTGGACAGCCGGGAGGCGGTAACCGAGGCAGTGGCCTCGCAGCTGGGTATTGGCGTGGTTTCTTCCACTGAAGTGGCCAATGATCCCCGTGTGGTAGCACGACCCTTGGCCGGCGAGGGCCTTGTCAACCAACACGTGATCGGCTGCCTGGAGCGCCGTCGCGAACTGCGCCTGATTCAGGCATTCCTGAGCCTGGCAGCGGGGCTATGATGGCTGTTTGCTGCGGGGCACCCTAGGCTCTGTATGAAAAGCCTTGATACTCGGTGATGCTGCGTTGAAAACAGCCTCGGAATGCTCATTTACAACCCGTAAACTCCGCTTCCTCGGCTGTTTTCGCCTTGCCTGACCTTCGTCTCAAGGCTTTTCATACAGACCCTAATATGGCCGGCAATCAGCCGACAGGACCGTCGATGAGCGACAAAGACACCATTTCCATGCAGCTGGTGCGCGAAGCGCTGTTGCAGACCTGCCCTGCCGGTGAGCCTGACAGCGGGTTGCTGGCCAGGGCGGGTATCGCCGTTGAACAATTGCACCTGCCAGAGGCAAGGGTCAGTGCCGAGTCCTATGCCCGCCTGTGGCGCTTGCTGGCCCGGCGCTGCAACGACGAGTTTTTCGCGATGGACCCGCGCGGTCTGCGCAGTGGCAGCCTGGCATTCATGTGCCGTGCCAGCATGGGCCAACCAACCCTGGGTGCAGGCCTGGACACCTCGCTGGCATTTCTGTCGCTTATGCTTCAAGACATGCAGCCCAGCCTGGTGCGCCAGCAAGGCCTGGCCGAAATTGTCATCAATGAGCCGCGTGACGAACCGCGCCGCGCGTTCACCTATTTCACGTTCTGGATGATCGTGCATGGGGTGGCCTGCTGGCTGGCCGGGCGGCGCATCCCGATTCTGAGCATTGATCTGCGTTGTGCCGAACCACCCTTTTGCGACGACTACCGGGTCATGTTTTCGGAGAACCTGCATTTTGAGCGTCCACGCACACGCATGATCATTGCTTCGCAATGCCTCGACTTGCCCCTGCGGCGCAGCGAGGAGGAGCTGCAGCGTTTTCTGGCCGAAGCGCCGGGCAATATCCTGGTCAAGTACCGTGACCCGGCCAGCCTCGGGCGGCGTATCCGTACCGACCTGTTGCGCCTGGCTCCTGAGCAATGGCCCGATGCTGACCGCCTGGCCCGGCAGCTGTGCCTGTCGCCATCGACCCTGCGGCGGCGCCTGGCAGAAGAGGGGCAGAACTACCAAGGCTTGAAAGACAGCGTACGACGGGAGCTGGCGATCGCCTGGCTCAGCCAGGAAGACGTGGCCATGGGCGAGCTTGCCGAGCGTTTGGGGTTCGCCGACAGCAGCTCGTTCTATAAGGCATTTCGCAAGTGGTTCGGCTGCAACCCGGGGCATTATCGGGCATTGATCCAGGCGCGAGGGGCAGGGCACTGAAGGGCGAACGCTTCCCGCCGTAGTGCATTACCGCGCGGGTCCAGAAGGCTTACCGAGCAGGCGCCGATCGAACCCGTTCCCTCTGCATCCTGGTCCGGCATCTGAACAACATGGTTGGCTTCGTCAAATAGCTGTGGAACCCACCATGATTATCAATGCGACTGACCATGACCCATTCATCGGTGCCCGATTACCTGAGTGGCTCAAACGCGCGTCAAGGGGCCAGATCAACACCCTGCGCACCAGCCTGAACGCGCACCACGCCAGCCAGGCACGCTTGAGTGGCCTGACACTTGAGTTACTGCCGCTCCAGCAGTTTGCCGAGAAGCACCTGGCGGTGTTGCTGGATGCACCGTTGCCGGACGGGCAGGTATTTGCCCAGCTCGAGTGGCTGCGGGTGGCGCCACGCTTCGGCACACTGCCAGGTACCTTGCACCAGACATACGGGTACAGCCAGGCGCGTGAAAACGGGTTACTGCGGCTGATGCGCAACTTTGCTGCGAATACCCGCTACTACGAGGGCACGGGGCTGGTTTTGCCAGGCAGCGATAAACCATTGAATGCATCGCTGGAAGCATTGATTACGGCCTGTCGCAATCTGGACGTTGGTCAGCGCTATCAGGACGCGTTGCAAAGGATCTTCCCGCCAGCTACCCAGGCGGTGCTGGCTGAAGACAAACGTTCGGGGTTGAAGCTGGCGACCGAGCTTGCAGCTTTGCAGGGAAACATAAGCGTCGATGTGCAGCTTGCCTTGCGTGAGGTGGTGGACCCCGCTCAGGAACGGCGACAACAAGGCCTCGAAGGCAAACCCATGCTGTTGAGGGCAATAGGGAGGCCTGTGGTCGATGGCTTGCTGATTCACCTGCAAGACAAGGCGGGAAATGAACGGGGCATCGTGCTTTACCTGCCTGGTGATCCCCGGCAGGCATTGCGGTTCTTCGACAATGCCGCCGCCATGAACAGTACCGTGGCAATGTTGTTGCAAGATCCGGGTTACTGGCAGTTCTTCACACAGCTCATCAGCCTTGAGCACCGTGCAGGTTTTGTCAGTACCCTTGGCAAGCGCCTGAAAGACAAGCTGCCGGACCTGGAGCTTGAGGGTGAAACACCTGGAGGAGGGGTTTTCACGCAACTGGCGACTCGGCAAGTGCAACGGGTCAAGGAAGATGCCCGGTTGCTGCTGGTACCGACCGCTGACGCTGATAGCCTGGCGGTAAGCGCCAGACACGCTGAGTGGAAAGCGGCAGGTCTGGACCTGGTAAACCTCGCCGGCCTTTTCATCCCGGCTGTGGGGGGCGTGTTGCTGGGGCAGGTGGTTGCCCAGACGTGCGCTGAAGTGTTCGAAGGGATGAGGGATTGGTCGAAGGGGCACCAACACGAAGCGCTGCAGCATCTGCTGGGGGTCGCCGAAACATTGGCGGCCACCGCGGCGACGGTGGCGGGTGTCAGTTTTGTGCGCAGTGCGTTTGTCGCGGGCCTGGAGCCAGTAAGCCATTGGGAATGGGCGCGGTCGGCTGTGGCAGTTCAACGCCAGGAATTATCGATCATTGCCGGGCCCTGTCGATCTGCTCGAGGAGGAACGCAGTGGCGAGGCGGGCCGCCGCTGGGTCCGTATCGATGGACGTTCCCTCGAAGTGCACCAGCCCGTCGCCGATGGCCCCTATCGCCTGCGGCATGCAGCGAGTGAGGGTGGCTACGGGCCGGTCGTGTTGCACAACGGTGAGCGTGGCTGGCAGCTGATGCGTGAACAACCCTTAAGCTGGCAGGCGCCTGCTCGCATGCTGGATGCATTATGGCCACAGCTTTCCCCTGTCGACGCGCATCAGGCCGAGCAGATAATGCGGGTGGCAGGTGTCGATGCAGACTTGTTGCGCGGCGTTCTCGTGGAGAATCGCCGGGCGCCGGTGAGCCTTGGCCAAACCTTGCGCGCCTTCCAGGCGCATGCACGCATTCAAAGGTTTTTCGAGCGTGTTCGGCTGAAGGCGTTGATGCCATCGGACAGTGAGCTGCTGGCCTGGTGTGAAGCAAGGCCTGGCGTGGGCGCCGGACTGGAGCAGATGCAGGTGCATGAGGCCGGGTTGCGGCCGCAATTGTTTGCTCACCTGACAGAACAGTCACTGGCAGCAGACCCGCTGAGCATGTTGGTAAAACGGGACTTCCCGGGTTTGCCTTCGGTCTACATAAATGAAGTAACCGGCCAAGCGCACGAGCTTGAGCACCAAATGGCGCGGGTCGAGCGGCGGCTGCCATTGCCGTGCGCGAAGAACGCCCGTTCGCTCTTGCGTCTGGCTCGCCTGAGCCGGGGGCTGGCGGGATTGTATCTGAGCACAGCGTACAGTGATGTCACCGGCGAGTTGGCCCTTGCGTTGCTGGATAGCTTCGAACTCGAGCAACTTGACCTCGACTTGCGTGACAGCGGGCTGGATGGGCGGTCTATCAGGCGCCTCGGTAGCGGCGGGCGAACCGAGGCAAGAAGAATAGTGGTCCGGCATGAAGGCAGGTTTCTGATCTACAACGGGTCAGGTGTGCCACATGTGCTTATTGCTGACGAGCCGGGATGTATCTTCGAGGCGCTTTTTGCCGCACTGACATCAGAGCAGCGGGCAGCGATGCAACTGGTGGGCAGTGCGGCGGCGAGCCAACTGCGTGAGAAGCTTCTGGCGCGGTTACCCGCTTCCCATTGGGATATCGCGCGCATGCTCGGCTGGCCAGAGGATCAGGCCTGGCTCAATCCAGGGCGTCGCATGGACGATGGGCGCGTGGGATACCCGCTCAGTGGCCGCCCTGGCGCTGCACCCAGAGATGAGCGGGCGATCATTCGTGACCAGCTACGGTCGCTTTATCCTGGCCTGGACGAGGCCGCGCTCGATGTGGAGCTGGCGCGTGTGCAACAAGGCCCGCAGCCAGTCTTCGAGCGCCTGGTAGAACTGCAGGAAGCACATGACCAGCTGGTGCTGTACCTGAATCGCTGGGTCGGTGCCGAGTTGCAGGAGGGTCGATGCGCCGCCCGCAGGTTGACGGCCGATAGCATCCTGCGAGCCTGGCGACTGCAGGGCGAGCCTGTTTCGGCCGGCGAGGGGCAAACACAAGGGCAGCGCTTGTCGATGAGCGGTTTGAGTTTGCGCACACTGCCGGCACTGCCGCCGAACATCGATTTCCATCGCATTACCCTGCTGAGCGTGAACGACACCCGGATTACTGACATACCGGTCGACTTCCTTCGCCCCTTCACTGCCCTGACGCACCTGAACCTCAACAACAACGCGTTGATGCGTCTACCAACAGGCATTGCCCATTTACCGAATCTTCAATCGCTTCGGTTGGCGCATAACGAGATACGCCTCGATGCCCAGGCGATCGGCGTTTTGCATGGTTTGTCCAACCTTGCGCATCTTGATCTCAGTCATAACCGGCTGGAAGCGCTGGACATGAGCTTCCACCAACTTTCTCGGCTGACAAGCCTGAACCTGCGTCATTGTCGCCTGGGCAGCTGGCCGCGTCGCCTGGAGCTCTGTGGTCTACTCGAGCGTGCTGACCTGCGCAACAACCAACTCCGCGAAGTGCCCACCGAGATCCAACTGATGCCTTATGCATTTCGACGGGCCATTCTGATAGAAAACAACCCCTTGTCGGTCATGCAGCAAAGAGGGTTGTATGCACTCGATGTGATCGAAGAGCACCGGCACTCCCCTGAGCAGTTGGGTTCAGTTGACCTGGTCAGGGCCCGTACGCGTTGGGCAGGCCATACGGATGCGACGGTTCAGGCCGAGCGGGAGGGCGTGTGGCTGCGGTTGCTGGAGCAAGCGGGTAGCAGCGGGTTGTTCAGGTTGTTGGCTCGCCTGGAGATGACAGCGGACTACAGCGAAGCGGGTGAAGGGCGGGATGCGCTGGTTGACGGCGTATGGACACTGCTGGCTACGCTGGACGGTGACCCGGTGCTGTGCCGGCGGATCTTTGAGCAGGCCGGCCTGCCACTGTCATGTTCGGACGCCGTTGCCAGTCACTTCAGTGCACTGCAAGTGTCGGTGAGGCAGGCGCAGGCAGAAGCCGCCGCAGCCAACCCTGAAAGCAGGGGAGAGTTGCTCGAACTGGGTAGGCAACTGTTCCGGCTGGATCAACTGGAAGGGATTGCCTACCAGGATGGCCGGCAGCGTCTGGCTGCCAGTGAACATATTGACCAGTTGGCATTGGGGCTGGCTTACAGGGTGCAACTTCGTAGCCGGTTGCAGCTGCCCAACCAGCCATATGCCATGCGCTATCCCGATGCTGTCGCGCTGACACAGGCCCAGGTAGAGGATGCATTTCTGCGGGTTACGCGCGCGCAGACCATCGAGGGCCTGACCGATAGCCTGAGCCAGCGCGCGTTCTGGCGCCGATACCTGCGCCAGCAACATGACCAAATGTTCGATGCCCTCAGTGCGGATTACACTCGGCGCACGCTTGAGCTGCAGGCTCAACGTCCTGTCTTGGCGCCGGCGGCCTTCGAGCAGCAACTACACCGGCTGCAGGCACAGCAGGACCTCGACATCGAGCGCCTGGTCGCAGCGCTCACCCAGTCCTACCTGCGTGCAGCCGAGCGCGCAGAGGGGTGATGGGCGGC
This sequence comes from Pseudomonas sp. KCJK9058, assembly GCF_046230975.1. NCBI lineage: Bacteria > Pseudomonadati > Pseudomonadota > Gammaproteobacteria > Pseudomonadales > Pseudomonadaceae > Pseudomonas > Pseudomonas sp. KCJK9058. The sequence goes on along the minus strand of NZ_JBJJLR010000062.1, from coordinate 5,894 downwards.
GGCCAAACCAGTCATCCAGATTGACAGCTTTGGCCATTGCCGCCGCGCATGAGCGGCGCGAACATCGTCGGACCGATGCTTCAACTCCAAAAACAAGAAACCAGGAGTCCGATGATGCGCGATTACGCCGAGGCCGCTCGCACGTTTGACCATGACCAGGCCGTTGTGGCGGCATTGCACGGCAACCTTGAAGCCCTTAATGCCTGTGTCGAATGCTGTGACCGCCATGCCGGTGACGGCAAGCTGGCACTGATTCATGAAGACCGCGATGGTAACAGCGCGCGCTATAGCTTCGATCAGCTTCAGGTGCAGGCTGCCCGGTTTGCCAATGTGCTAAAGGCGCAGGGGGTAGGCGCAGGCGACCGGGTTGCCGGCTTGATGCCGCGCACCCCCGAACTGTTGGTGACCATACTCGCTACCTGGCGCCTCGGGGCGGTCTACCAGCCCTTGTTCACCGCGTTCGGCCCCAAGGCCATCGAGCACCGGCTTGAGCAATCCCATGCCCGAGTGATAGTCACCGATAGCCACAACCGCGCCAAGCTGGACGATGTGCACGTCTGCCCGACCATCATCACTGTCAAGGCCCGCAGTGGTGAGCTGGACTTCCAGCAATGCCTGGAGCGCGCAGCGGACGTATGTGAGCCGGTGATGCGCTCAGGCAACGATCCATTCCTGCTGATGTTCACTTCTGGAACCACTGGCCCGGCAAAACCCCTGGAAGTACCACTGCGTGCGATCGTCGCGTTTCAGGGCTACATGCGTGATGCCATCGAGCTGCTGCCCGAGGACAACTTCTGGAACCTGGCCGACCCGGGTTGGGCGTACGGCTTGTATTACGCCGTTACCGGCCCATTGTCGCTGGGGCATGCCACTACGTTCTACGATGGCCCGTTCAGTGTCGAGAGCTGCGCCCGGGTGATCGACAAGCTGGGCATCACCAACCTGGCCGGCTCGCCCACCGCGTATCGCTTGCTGATTGCGGCGGGCAAAGATTTCTCGGCACCGATCAAGGGCCGCCTGCGGGTGGTCAGCAGTGCCGGCGAACCGCTGAACCCCGAGGTGATCCGCTGGTTCGCCGACGAGCTGGGTGTGACCATTCACGATCACTACGGCCAGACCGAACTGGGCATGGTGCTGTGCAACCACCATGGCCTGCAGCACCCGGTGCACCTGGGTTCTGCAGGCTATGCCATCCCCGGCCACCGCATCGTGGTGCTGGACGAGCAAGGCAACGAACTGCCAGCCGGCCAGCCAGGCATCCTCGCCGTTGACCGTGAGCAGTCGCCGCTGTGCTGGTTCGGCGGTTACCACGGCCTGCCGACCAAAGCCTTCGTCGGCAAGTACTACCTCAGCGGCGACACTGTCGAGCTGAACCCGGATGGCAGCATCAGCTTCGTTGGCCGTAGCGACGACGTGATCACCACCTCCGGTTACCGGGTGGGGCCATTCGATGTGGAAAGCGCGTTGATCGAGCACCCGGCGGTGATCGAGGCAGCGGTGATCGGCAAGCCCGACCCGGAGCGCACCGAGCTGATCAAGGCGTTCGTGGTATTGGCCAGCGGCTACGCCGGCAGCGTCGAGCTGGAAGAAACCTTGCGCCAGCACGTGCGCCAGCGCCTCTACGCGCATGCCTACCCCAGGGAAATCGAATTCGTCAGCGAGCTGCCCAAGACCCCGAGCGGCAAGCTGCAACGCTTCATCCTGCGCAACCAGGAAGTCGCCAAACAACAAGCGCAACAGGCCACCCCTGCCAGCGTCTGAAAGGAAAGTACTCATGCACATAGCCAATAAACATTTCATCGTCAGTGGCGCCGCTTCCGGGCTGGGTGCCGCGACTGCACAGATGCTGGTCGAGGCTGGCGCCAAGGTCATGCTGGTCGACCTCAATGCCCAGGCTGTCGAAGCCAAGGCCCGCGAGCTGGGCGACAACGCCCGTTTCGCCGTGGCTGATATCAGTGACGAGCAGGCAGCCCAGTCGGCTGTCGATGCAGCTGTCAGCGCCTTTGGCGGCTTGCATGGGTTGGTCAATTGTGCCGGCATCGTCGGTGCCGAGAAGGTGCTGGGCAAGCAGGGCCCGCATGGCCTGGCCAGCTTCGCCAAGGTCATCAACGTCAACCTGATCGGCAGCTTCAACCTGTTGCGTCTGGCTGCGGCGGCCATGGCCGAAGGGGCTGCCGATGAGAGCGGCGAGCGAGGGGTCATCATCAACACGGCCTCCATTGCCGCCTATGACGGCCAGATTGGCCAAGCCGCCTATGCTGCCTCCAAGGGGGCCATTGCCAGCCTGACCTTGCCGGCCGCGCGCGAACTGGCACGCTTCGGCATCCGCGTGATGACCATCGCGCCGGGCATCTTTGAAACACCTATGATGGCCGGCATGAGCGATGAGGTACGTGCTTCACTGGCTGCCGGCGTGCCGTTCCCGCCCCGCTTGGGCCGCCCGCAGGAATACGCCGCGCTGGCCCGCCACATCATCGAGAACAGCATGCTCAACGGTGAGGTCATCCGCCTCGACGGTGCGCTGCGCATGGCTGCCAAGTAAGGAGAGCGAACATGACCCTCGCCAATGACCCCATCGTAATCGTCAGCGCCGTGCGCACGCCCATGGGCGGGTTGCAGGGCGACCTCAAGAGCCTGACTGCGCCGCAACTGGGCAGCGCCGCCATTCGTGCTGCCGTGGAACGTGCCGGCATCGATGCCGCCTGTGTCGAGCAGGTACTGTTCGGCTGTGTGCTGCCGGCCGGCCAGGGCCAGGCGCCGGCACGCCAGGCCGCGTTAGGCGCTGGGCTGGACAAGCACACCACCTGCACCACCCTGAACAAGATGTGCGGCTCGGGTATGCAAGCCGCGATCATGGCCCATGACCTGCTGCTGGCCGGCACCGCAGATGTGGTAGTGGCGGGTGGCATGGAAAGCATGACCAACGCGCCGTACCTGCTGGACAAAGCCCGTGGCGGCTACCGCATGGGCCACGGCAAGATCATCGACCACATGTTCATGGACGGCCTCGAAGACGCCTACGACAAAGGCCGCCTGATGGGCACCTTTGCCGAGGACTGTGCCCAGGCCAATTCTTTCAGCCGCGAGGCCCAGGACCAGTTCGCCATCGCCTCGCTGACCCGAGCGCAGGAAGCCATCAGCAGCGGCCGTTTTGCCGCCGAGATCGTGCCGGTGGAAGTCACCGAGGGCAAGGAAAAGCGCGTCATCAAGGATGACGAGCAGCCGCCCAAGGCACGCCTGGACAAGATTGCGCAGCTCAAACCGGCGTTTCGTGAAGGCGGCACCGTGACGGCGGCCAACGCCAGTTCGATTTCCGACGGTGCTGCGGCGCTGGTGCTGATGCGCCGCTCCGAGGCCGACAAACGTGGCCTCAAGGCATTGGCCGTCATCCACGGCCACGCCGCCTTTGCCGACACCCCGGCGCTGTTCCCGACTGCCCCGATCGGCGCGATCGACAAACTGATGAAACGCACCGGCTGGAACCTGGCCGAAGTCGACCTGTTCGAGATCAACGAGGCCTTCGCTGTGGTCACCCTGGCGGCCATGAAACACCTCGACCTGCCACACGACAAGGTCAATATCCACGGCGGCGCCTGCGCCCTCGGTCACCCGATCGGCGCTTCTGGCGCACGTATTCTGGTCACCCTGTTGTCGGCCTTGCGCCAGAACAATCTGCGTCGGGGTGTGGCGGCCATCTGCATCGGCGGTGGCGAGGCCACGGCCATGGCTGTTGAATGCCTGTACTGAGGTGAACGATGCTGGTAAATGACGAGCAACAACAGATCGCCGACGCGGTACGTGCGTTCGCCCAGGAACGCCTGAAGCCGTTTGCCGAGCAATGGGACAAGGACCATCGCTTTCCAAAAGAGGCCATCGACGAAATGGCCGAACTGGGCCTGTTCGGCATGCTGGTGCCGGAGCAGTGGGGCGGCAGCGACACGGGTTATGTGGCCTATGCCATGGCGCTGGAGGAAATCGCTGCGGGTGATGGCGCCTGCTCGACCATCATGAGCGTGCACAACTCGGTGGGTTGCGTGCCGATTCTGCGCTTCGGCAACGAGCAGCAGAAACAGCAATTCCTCACCCCGCTGGCGACAGGTGCGATGCTCGGTGCTTTCGCCCTGACCGAGCCGCAGGCTGGCTCCGATGCCAGCAGCCTGAAGACCCGCGCACGCCTGGAGGGCGACCATTACGTGCTCAATGGCAGCAAACAGTTCATTACCTCGGGGCAGAACGCCGGCGTCGTGATCGTGTTTGCAGTCACCGACCCGGAGGCTGGCAAGCGTGGCATCAGCGCCTTCATCGTGCCGACCGATTCGCCGGGCTACCAGGTAGCGCGGGTCGAGGAAAAACTCGGCCAGCACGCCTCCGACACTTGCCAGCTCGTTTTCGACAATGTGCACGTGCCAGTGGCCAACCGGCTGGGTGCGGAGGGTGAAGGCTATAAGATCGCCCTGGCCAATCTTGAAGGCGGCCGTATCGGCATCGCCTCGCAAGCGGTGGGTATGGCCCGCGCGGCGTTCGAAGTGGCGCGCGACTATGCCAACGAGCGCCAAAGCTTTGGCAAACCGCTGATCGAGCACCAGGCCGTGGCGTTTCGCCTGGCTGACATGGCAACGAAAGTTTCCGTTGCCCGGCAGATGGTATTGCACGCCGCTGCCCTTCGTGATGCGGGGCGTCCGGCGCTGGTGGAAGCGTCGATGGCCAAGCTGTTCGCCTCGGAAATGGCCGAAAAGGTCTGTTCGGATGCCTTGCAGACCCTGGGTGGTTATGGCTATCTGAGTGACTTCCCGCTGGAGCGGATCTACCGCGACGTTCGGGTTTGCCAGATCTACGAAGGCACCAGCGACATTCAGCGCATGGTCATTGCGCGCAATCTTTGAAGGAGCAGACTGCATGGCATTCGAAACCATCCTGTTGGACATCCACGGCAAGGTCGGCCTGATCACCCTCAACCGGCCGCAGGCGCTCAATGCGCTGAACGCGCAGATTGTCGGTGAGATCAACCAGGCCTTGGACCAGCTTGAGCGCGACCCGAACATCGGCTGCGTGGTGCTGACAGGCTCGGCCAAAGCCTTTGCCGCTGGCGCCGACATCAAGGAAATGGCTGAGCTGCAATACCCGCAGATCTACGTCGACGACCTGTTCAGCGACGCCGACCGTATTGCCAATCGCCGTAAGCCGATCATTGCTGCAGTGTCTGGATTTGCCCTGGGCGGCGGCTGTGAGTTGGCGATGATGTGCGACTTTATCCTCGCGGCGGACAATGCCAAATTTGGTCAACCGGAAATCAACCTGGGCGTGCTGCCGGGCATGGGCGGTACCCAGCGCCTGACGCGTGCGGTGGGCAAGGCCAAGGCCATGGAGCTTTGCCTGACCGGCCGCCTGATGGGGGCGGAAGAAGCCGAGCGTGCAGGTTTGGTGGCGCGGATCGTGCCGCAGGCAGAGCTGGTGGAAGAGGCGCTGAAGGTGGCGGCGACCATTGCCAGCAAGTCGATTCCGGTGAGCATGATGGTCAAGGAGAGCGTCAACCGAGCATTTGAAGTCACCCTCAGCGAGGGGGTTCGCTTTGAGCGTCGGGTCTTCCATGCGGCGTTCTCCACCGAAGACCAGAAAGAAGGCATGGCCGCATTCATCGCCAAGCGTGAGGCACAGTTCAAGGACCGTTGATCAGACTCGGTTCGTTGCCGTTGCCGTTGCCGTTGCCGTTGCCGTTGCCGTTGCCGTTGCTGTGGCTTTTGCTTCTAAGTGCGCGATAGTTCAGGCGACGCAGATTGCGACTTCAGGAGGCCGAGCGTAGGGCTTGCGAAGGGAGGTGACGGGCATGGATGCCCGTCAAGCGCTGAGGCCCCATGGATGGGGCCTGCAGCGCGTACTCCCGGGAGCAAGACCGT
>NZ_JBJJLR010000061.1:0-29007 GCF_046230975.1 Pseudomonas sp. KCJK9058 | reverse complement strand
CCGGGGTGCCCAGCATGTCGAGCTCGCCCAGCCGTTGCTCGGGCCCCCGGGCCATGGCCAGCAGCAGGTTCTGCCAGTGCCGGGCCATGCGTTGCACGGTGGCGTGGCTGAACTGGCTGCAGTCGTATTCCAGGCTGAAGCCAAGGCCGTCGGCTGCGTATTCAAGGTCGATGCCGACCAGGCATTTGGCCTGGGCGCTGGCGGTATCGAGGAAGTCCAGCTGCAGTGGGCCCAGGGCCAGCGGGCCGCTGGCAGTCCCGGCCACGCGCCAGTTGAACAGCGCCTGGAACAACTGGGAGGGTAGCACCTGGCCGTTGTGCTGCAGCGTCTCCAGGTACAGCTCCATCGGGTAGTCGCTGTGGCTCAGGGCCGCAATAGACTGCTCCCGCAGGTTTTGCAGCAGGGTCTGCACGGATTGCTGCGGGTCGAGTTCGGCGCGGTAGATCTGGGTGCTGACGAAGAACCCTACCAGCTGCTGGGTTTCGCTGCGGTTGCGCCCGGCGCTGGGCACGCCGAGGGTGAATTGCCGCTGGCCACTGTAGCGGCCCAGCAGCACCTGCCAGGCGGCCAGGGCGATGACGAAGGGTTGCACGCCCTGCTGCCGGCTGAGCTGCAGCAGGGCTTGGAACACCTCGGCGTCCAGTTGCAGGCCATGGTAGCGGGCACTGGTGCCCTCAGGCGGTGCGCCAGCGCAGCGCGGGTCGAGGTCACCCGGCAACATCAACGGCTGCAGTTCGTCACCCAGCCGGGTATGCCAGTAGCGGGCAGACGCTTGGCACGCATCGCTTTGCAGGTAAGCCTGGCGTTGCCAGATGGCGTAATCGGCATACTGGATGGCGGGCCGTTGCAGCTTGCAGGCTCCCTGGGCGGCTGCCTGCGAATAGGCGCCCAGCAGGTCCTGCAGCAGGATTGGATTGGACCAGGCGTCTGAAACGATGTGGTGCATGTTCAGCAGCAACACATGCTCGTCACCTTGTACTTTCACCAGCCGGGCCCGGATCAGGGGCGCCTTGCCGAGGTCGAACGGTGCCAGCGCATCCGCTTCGATGAGCCGCTGCAATGCATGAGGGCGTTGCGTGGCGGGCATGGCGGTCAGGTCTTCGCAGGGCATTTCGAGGCGTGCGTCGGCTTCGACGAACTGCTGCGGTATGCCCTCGACCTCGGCGAACCTGCTGCGCAGGATGTCATGGCGGTCGACCACCGCCTGCAAGGCCATGGCCAGCTGCTGGCCATGCAGTTCACCCTTCAGTGACAGTGCCCGTGGCAGGTTGTACGCCGCGCTCTGCGGGTTGAACTGCTGCAGGTACCACAGGCGCTGCTGGGCGAAGGAGAGGGGGGCCGGCCCGGTGCTCTCGCGTGGTGCTATCCGGTCGGGTTCAGGCCGCTCATCCTGGAGGAGGGCGAGCAAGGCGTCGTCCAGCAAGTCTTCAGCGAGCGAGTCGGCATCCAGTGATTCGTGCATGGCGGTCCCTGTGGCAGTCGAGGCGAAGGACAGCAGCATGGGGGCCGGCCTTGCCGGCGAATGGCCGCTGTCCTCTGGAGAGGTGTATGGCCAGTAAACGAGCCGCCGCACGGCAAATTTACCGGCGGGCGTGTGGGTGACGGGGCGGGTGGGCAGGCCCCGGCCAGGGTTGTAGCCGACCTGGTCGGGGCGAGGGATGCAGCCGGTCAGGCCGGCTGGGCTGCGGTGCGAACCTTGCCGCTGTCCATGTGTACCAACTGGTCGGCAATATCGAAGTAGCGGTCATCGTGGGAGATGACAATGATGGTCTTGCCCAGGCGCTTGAGGTCCGGCAGCAGCTCTGTGTAGAAGATGCGGCGGAAGGTTGGGTCCTGATCGGCTGCCCACTCGTCGAACACCAGTACCGGGCGCTGCTCCAGCCAGGCGCTGATCAGGGCCAGGCGCTTGCGTTGCCCAGTGGACAGGTCGGTGGTGGTGAAGGCGCCGTCACGTACGCTGACCTTGTGCGCGATCTCCAGGCGTTGCAGGTATTGGGTCGCATCGTCGGGAATCTGCTGGTCACCCTGGACCACGTCGTCGAACAGGTAGTAGTCGGCGAAAATGGTGGTGAACAGTTGTCGGTAGTCATCCCGGTCAAGCACCGAGACCGGCTGACCATCCAGCAGGATGTCACCACTGTGCGGCGCATACAGGCCAAGCAGCAGCTTGATCAGCGTGGTCTTGCCACAACCGTTCTCGCCGACGATGAACACGATGTCGCCCTGGTTGATCGTGAGGTTCACCGGGCCCAGGCGAAACGGCGTGCTGCCCTCGACGGCCGGAAATGCGTACTGCACATTGCGCAGTTCCAGGCTGTCGATGGTTTGGCGCGGTGCGCCTTGGCCGTCGAGCAGCAGGTTCGGTTCGGGCGAGGAAAACTGCTCTGACAGCTCGGCAATGCGCTGGAATGCCACCTGTGCCTTGCTGACCAGCGGCAGTACGCTGACCAGATGGTCCAGTGGGCCTTTCATGTACAGCAGCACCAGCACGAAGCCGGTCATTGCCGCCTGATCGACGCTTGTCCAGGTGCTCTGCAGGGCCAGGGCCAGGCCGATGACGATGAAGAACAGCGTCGAGCCGAACGTCTTGGCCAGGATGTAGGTATTGACTGCCTTGATCTGGATGGCGCTGATCCGCTCGCTGATCCCCTGGATGTGCCGGGTGAACATGCGATACCGGCGCGGCCGGTGTATGCGCAACTCCTTGGCGCCCTGGGCAATGGCGTTGTAATGCTTCTGCAGGTCGTCCTCGGCCTCGCGGGCGGTATTGAACCCCTTGATGCCGCGCGTGCGGGCGATGACCTGGGCGGTGATGCCGGCGCCCAATGCCAGCAGCATCAGCAGGAACAGCGGGCCGGACAATGTTGCCAGGTAGCCCATGCAGCCCAGCGTCACCGTCAGCGAAATGGTCAGGGGGGCGAAGGCGAACGAGAAATCGCTGATGGTATCGATATCGTGGGTCAGCACCGGTATCAGGCGGTGGCTGCGATAGCGCTCGATCTGCTCGATGGGCGCCGAAAGCACTTTTTCGCCCAGCTCCTTGCGCAGTTTGGCAATGATCTTCTGGCCAACGAAATTGGTGCCCATGTCGGAGAAGATGCTGCTGAGCAAGGTCAGCACGCAGAGGCCGGCAAACAACCACAGCACGGCGTGGGTCAGCCCTGCTTCGCTGTTGAGGGCGCGGTTGATGGTGGCCAGCAGCGTGGTGACGCTGAAGCCGCCGAGGATGCCCAACAGTATGGAAACCAGCACGATGGGCCAGAACGGCTTGAGCAACTGGGCAAGCTCGCGGGTCGCGCTGAGCGTTTTGCGAATCATGGGGAAGTCTTCTCCAGGTGGATCAAAGGACGTGGTCATCAAAGAAGGCTTCGCGCTCCAGACGCAGCAGAGCGGCTTTCTTGTGGGCCAGTTGAATGTCCTTCAGGTGGCCGAACCCCTGGGACTTGAGGAAGTCGATCTGGCGCGTATGGTCGATGCGCGGCTCGCCGAGAATCCGCTGGGTGCGTGGGTCATCGAGGAACATGTAATGCATCAGCGAGCGGAACCAGCCGCGCAGTTTGCCGATGCCCTGGTGCTTGGGTTCGCCGATCACCACATGCCAGCCACGGTCGTAATCGGCGACGTCGTAGTAGGGGGCGATGCGGTCTTCCTTGCACCAGTACACCTCGAAGTAGGCGAAGGGTTCGTCGTCGAAGCAGCCGATCAGCGGGTGTACGCGCGGGTCGTCGAGCATTTCGCGAATGTATTGCGCATGTTCTTCCGGAGTGCCGGTCTGCTCCCAGAAGAACGCGACTTGCTCCAGGTTCATCCAGCGGTTGAAGGCTGCAAGGTCCTTCACCGGGTCGATGGTGCGCAGTGAAAAGGTGGCGTTCAGCTTCGGCAGATGGCGTCGATAGACTTCGCCCGCCGGTTTGGGCGGGCGTTGCGGGTGGCGTTTCTCGCCGCTGAAGCAATAACGCGGGGCCGTGTGCACGCTGGCCGGCTCGCGAAGCCATGGCAGGGGTTGCTGCCAGAAGGTCTGGCGGGTACAGCGCAGGGCAAGCCTGCCTTGGTCGTCGACCTGCCAGTGATCGAAAATGCCTTCGCGTACCGCACGCACGGCAAATTCCCGGTCGCCAGGGACCTGCACATTCACCTCGTTGCATTGTTTGCGGTGGCAGAAACGGGTCGCCAGCACTGCCAGCATCGCGCTGGCCGGAAATGCTGGCGGAAGTTGCTCGAAGACGATGCGGTTGTCGACCTCCCGGTAGGGGATGGCGGCGCTGCTGTCGAGGCGCAGGCTACCGCTCTCTGGCGTTTCATCCTGGGCACTGGCTTTGCGGCCATCGGCCAGGATCAGACTGAAAGAGGGTGCGTTCATAGGGCTTCCTGTGAGGGGGCGAGTGCGACTTGTCGGGTGCTGTCCATGGATAAAGACGAACCGCACCTGCCGATGTTTAAGCGCCAGGTGCGGCACCCGGTTCAGCGCCAGCGACCTGCCAGCTGCCGCCCAGGGCCTTGTACAGGGCGATGCTGCCCATGACCCGCTTGAGGCGCAGTTGCACATCCTCGTCCTGAGCCTGGTACAGGGTGCGTTGGGTTTGCAGGACGGTCAGCAGGTCCTCGGCGCCCGCCTGGTAGCGGCTTTCGGCGATGTCGAAGGCTTTGCGCGCCTGTTGCAGTTCGATCGCCTGCCAATGCAGTTGCCGGTCGATGCCGTCCAGGGTATTGAGGGCCTTTTCCACATCGCCGAAACCGGCCAGGATAGCGCCGCGGTAGTTCTGCAGCAGTTCCTCCTGGCTTGCTACCGCCTTGTCGCGTTCAGCGCGCAGGCGGCCGTTATTGAACACCGGCGTGACCAGGCCTGCGGCGAGGCTGGTGAAGGGGTTGCGCAAGACGTCCGGGAAGTGATCGGCGCCGCTGCCGACGATCAGCGTCAGGTTGAGTTTGGGCAGCATCGCCGCGCGGGCTACGCGCACATTGGCCTGAGCCGCCGCCAGCTTGGCCTCGGCATTGGCGATGTCCGGCCGACGGCTGATCAGTTCGCTGGGCAGGCCCGCATCGATCGAGGGCCAGTTGAGCTGTTCAAAGCGCGTGTTGTCCAGTTGCAGGTCCTGCACCGGCTGCCCGACCAGGGTCGCCAGGGTGATCAGGGCCTCCCGGGCCTGTTGCTGGTAAAGCGGGCGTTGCCGTTGCTGGGTGGCGACCAGGCTTTGTTGCTGGGCCAGTTCCAGTGCTGTGGCCGAGCCTGCATCGAAGCGGGTTTGCACCAGTTGCAGGACACGCTCGGCATTGGCCAGGTTAAGGTCGGCAATCCGCCCCTGCTGCTGGAAGGCCAGCGCCTGCATGTAGCTGTCGGCAACCTTGCCGAGCAAGGTCAGTTCAACGGTCGCGCGGTCGAACTCACTGGCTTGCAGGCCGTGCAGGGCACTCTCGCGGGCTGCCGCGTTGCCGCCCCAGAAGTCCACCTCATAGCTGGCCTTGAGGGCCACATCCAGGTAATGAGTGGTGCGCTGGGTCGGGCTGGAATTCAGTTGGCTGTAGCCGTTGCCGTGTTGCAGGCGCTCGCGGTTGGCATTGGCTGCCCCGGTCACCTCGGGCAGCAAGGGGCCGCCGGCAATGACCGCATCGGCCTGTGCCTGGCGAACCCGGGCCATGGCCGCGCCGATTTCGAAGCTGTCGGTGCGGGCTTGCTCCACCAGCTGGTTCAGTGCCGGGCTGCCGAACGACTGCCACCAGCCGGTCAAGTGGCGTGGTGTGCTCTGAGGCGCGGCCGCCTGCCAGCGGGCCGGGGTATGCACACCGTGTTGCGGCGGCGTTGCAGGGGTGGCGCAGGCGCTCAGCAGCAGGCAGGCGCCGAGCAGGGGCAAGGGTTTGATCAACGTTGGGGTACTCATACGCTGGTAAGGGCGGCCACCGGGTCGAGCCGTGCAGCCTTGCGGGCGGGCATGAAGCCGAACGCGATACCGGTGACCACCGCGCAGGCGAAGGCACCGATGGCGGCAGGCAGCGAGAAGGCGACGGCGACCTGGCCCAGGCTCAGGGCGCCGCCGATCAGTAATGCCAGGGCGATGCCGCTGACGCCGCCGACCATCGTCAGCATCACGGCTTCGGTAAGGAACTGGCGCAGGATGTCGCGCTGGCGCGCGCCGGTGGCCATGCGGATACCAATTTCCCGTGTGCGCTCGCGCACGGTCATCAGCATGATGTTCATCACCCCGATGCCGCCCACCAGCAGCGAAATGGCGGCAATGGCGCCCAGCATCAGCGACAGCGCGTTCTGCGTCCTGGCTTCGGCCTGGATCATGGCCGCATTGTTGGTCAGTTCGAAGTCGGTTACGCCGTTGTGCAGTTTCAGCAGCAACTGGTCGATGACCTGCTCGGTCTGCTTCACCTGGCGCGCATCTGCGGCGGCGATCACCACGTATTCCGGTGTCTGGTTGCCGAACAGGCGCACGCTGGCGGTGGTGTAGGGCACCATCACTCGGGCGTCGGCATCCTGGTCGCCAGAGCTGGCGCCCTTGCCGGCCAGCACCCCGATGACCTGGAACGGTGCGTTCTCGATGAGAATGTACTGGCCCACCGGGTTGCGGTCGGCAAACAGTTTTTCCCGGGTCTTTTCGCCAATCACTGCCACTGCCGCGCCGGCGGCTTCGTCGGCCTCGGTGAAGAAACTGCCCTGCGCCACTGGCCAGTTGAATATCTGCGGGAAGTAGGTGTTGGAGCCGCCGACATAGAGCTTCAGGTCCTGGTTGCCATAGCGCACACCGGCCTTGCCGCCATTGACGGGCATGATCATGCGCACCTGGGGCAGGGTGGCGATGGCGCGGGTGTCGTCCAGGGTGATGATGCCTTCCGGCGCCCTGGGGGCGGGTGGCTTGCCGTTGAGGTAGATGATGTTGGAGCCGAAGGCGCCCATCTGCGCCATGACCTGGCGCTTGCTGCCTTCACCCACTGCCAGCATGACCACCACCGACGCCACGCCGATGATGATGCCCAGCAACGTCAGTGCGGTGCGGAAGCGGTTGATCCACATCACCCTCCACGCCGCCTTGACGGCGTCCAGCAGTTCGCCTTTCCAGGCACCGTTGTGCTCGCTGCCGTCGTTCAGGCGCTGGCGCAGGTCGACGGCCTGCAGCACGTCGACCTCAGGGTGCGCAGCGGGCAGTGGCTCAGGCTGGGCCTGGTCGCTGATGATCTGGCCATCGCGGATTTCGATGATGCGCTTGGCCCGTGCGGCGACTTCCCGGTCGTGGGTGATGAGGATCACCACATGGCCCTGGCTGGCCAGTTCGTCGAGCAGGGCCATGACTTCGGTACCGCTGCGGCTGTCGAGGGCGCCGGTGGGTTCGTCTGCCAGAATGATGTGGCCACCGTTCATCAGCGCGCGGGCTATCGATACGCGTTGTTGCTGGCCGCCGGACAACTGGTGCGGGCGATTACCGGTACGTTCGGCCAGGCCCAGGCGGGTCAGCAGGGCATGGGCGCGTGCGTGGCGCTCGGCGGCAGGCGTGCCGGCATAGATCGCCGGCATTTCGACATTTTCCTGGGCGGTGCCGGAGGCAATCAGGTGATAGCCCTGGAACACGAAACCGAAAGCTTCACGCCGCAGCCAGGCGAGTGCGTCACTGTCCAGGCTGGCCACCTGTTCACCCGCGAACAGGTAGTCGCCACTGGAGGGGCGGTCCAGGCAGCCGAGGATGTTCATCAGCGTAGACTTGCCTGAGCCGGAGGTACCGACAATGGCGACGAATTCACCGGCGTGAATGCTCAGGTTGATACCGCGCAAGACCTCGATTTGCGGTGTATCGACGCCGCCATAGCATTTGCGGATATCGCGCAGCTCAATCAGTGGGACTGGCATTTACCCTCCTGCACTGAGCAAGGGGCTGATCAGCAGGCGATCACCTTCTTCCAGCCCTTCGAGAATCTGCACGCGCAGGCGGTCGCTGATGCCGGTGCGCACTTCGCGATTTTCAATGGCGCCGTGTTTCGTCAGTACCTGTGCCAGCCTGCGATCGGGCTGCTTGCCCGGGTTGAGCGCGGAAATCGGGGCGGTCAGCACATTGTGCGCACGGTCAGCGACGAAGAACACCTGGGTGGTCATTTCTGCCATCAGGGCGCCGTCGGCGTTATCGACGTCCAGCAACACCGTATACAACACCACCCGGCCATTGCTTTTGCTGGCCGGGCTGCCGCTGCCCTGGTTGGCATGCTCCAGCGGCTTGGGCGGCACCGGCAGGATCTGCCGTACAGTGCTGTTCCAGCGCCGGGTGCCACCGCTGAGGGTGGTGAAATAGGCGTGCATGCCGGGTTTGACGTGGCCAATGTCCGCTTCCGACACTTCCGCCCAGACTGTCATCGGTGACAATTTGGCGATGCGCAGGATCAGCGGGGTCTGCTGCTGGGCGTTAAGCGTCTGCCCCTCGCGGGCATCCAGTGCGACCACGGTGCCACTCATGGGGGCATAGATGCGGGTGTAACCCAGTTCGGCCTGGTCGCTGCGCAGGCTGGCCTGGGCCTGGCGAATCTGCGCCTGGATCATGTCGATGCGCGCCTGGGTGGCCTTGAGCTCGGCGCGCGCCGTTTGCACATCCTCTTCGCGCGTGGCACCGCCTGCCGCCAGGCTCTGCTGGCGCTCGGCCTTCTGCCGGGCCAGCTCATGCTGGGCACGTTGCTCTTGCAACTGTGCCTGCAGGTTTTCGACCGAGTAGCGTCCCGCGTCCAGCTTGGCCTGTTGCGTGGAAGGGTCGATCTCGACCAGCAACTGGCCTTCTTGCACCGCGTCGCCGACCTCGACCTTGATGGCACGGATCTGCCCGGATGCCTGGGCGCCGACGTCAACATAACGGCGTGGCTGCAAGGTGCCGATGGCGGTAACGCTGCTCTCGATATCACCCCGGCTGACAGTGACGGTATTCAGGCCATCATGGCGGGGTGGCATGATCTGCCAGGCACTTACGGCCAGCAATGTCGCCAGGCCAACTAAGGTGATCAGGGCCCGGCGGGCCAAGGGGGGACGTTTCATGCAGGGTTCCGGCCAAAGTAAGTTCCTCCGAGACACGTCGCGGGGTTTTACTTTGAACGAGAACCCGCCCGCAAAATTTACTGCGCGGCGCGCGGCGGGCGCTGATAAATGCCGGCGGCGAGTGAACTATTGGGTTAAACGTTTAAGCTGCAACTTGCAAACACAAAAAAACCCGACAGTTGTCGGGTTTTTTTGTTGACTCGAGTTACTGCTTGGCAGGTTCTGCCGGCGTAGCTGGAGCCGGAGTAGCCGGAGCGGCTTCTTCGGCAGCCTTCTGCTCGGCTTCGGCCTGATCTTTGGCAGCTTCGGCGTTTTCCTTGGCGGCTTCGTTCATCTTATCCTGAGCTTCACCCATTTTTTCCTGGGCTTGCTCGGCGTGTTGCTGTGCGTCCTGGGCTTTGTCTTCGCTCGCTTTATCGCAAGCAGCCAGGCCCATGGCAGCGGCCAGCATCAGAGCAAAAGCAAAAGGTTTACGCATGGGGGTGTTTCTCCTTGGTGGAATAAGTGACTTGTTCCTTCGAGTGCAACTACGCGGAATAAGTTCCACGAAGATTACAGATATATAACGCCCCGTTCTACATAGACTTTTTAACGAATTTATGCCGCTGCCCTGCGGCCGGTGGGAACAGCCGATGAACGATTCAACCTTGATGGCAATGGCCGAACGCTTTCTCTCGGCGTTAAAACATTGTCAGCTGTTGCAGATGCGCGTGGCGCAGGCTGATGGTGATGGCATGACCCTGGTCCTGCCATGGTCGCAAGCGATTGTCGGCAACCCGCAAACCGGTGCCGTGCACGGCGGTGCGCTGACCACGCTGATGGACACCACCTGTGGCATGGCCACGTTGTGTGTGCTGCCGCGCTTCGAAGTGTGCCCGACGTTGGACCTGCGCATCGACTACATGCACCCGGCTGAGGCCGGCAAGGACATCTACGGCCACGCCCAGTGCTACCGTGTTACCCGCGACGTGATCTTTACCCGTGGCACCGCCTACCAGGACGACCCCGACCAGCCCATCTGCCAGGTGGTGGGCACGTTCATGCGCCTGGGCCAGGACATCAAGGGCGGCATCCGTTTCGGCGACAGTCTGAAGGAGGGCAAGGCATGATTCCGCACGCGGTGCGCCAGCAGCTCAACGCCGCCCATGCGGTGGGCGACTATCGACCATTGCTGGCGCTGATTCCCTATGCCGGGCTGATCGGCATCGAATGCGAACGTCAGGGCGATGATGTGTTGTTCCGCCTGCCGGCAAGCCCGGACAATATCGGCAACCCACTGCTACCGGCCATTCATGGCGGCGTGATCGCCGGCTTCATGGAGCTGTCGGCAGCGCTGTACCTGCTGATCTACAGTGAGAGCGCAAGCATTCCGAAGATCATCGACTTTTCTATCGACTACCTGCGCGCCGGGCATTTTCGCGATACCTACGCCCAGTGCCAGCTGTGGCGTCAGGGCCGGCGGGTGACCAACGTGGCCATCACCGCCTGGCAGGGCGACAGGCAGTCGCCGATTGCCACGGCCCGTGCGCATTTCAAGATCGAACCGGAAAAGCCCTTGAAATCATCCGGGCAGCCCCCATCTGCATGACATCCGCCGTTAACGCTGGCCGAACCGGCCGCCAGGCGCCAACGCCATCAGATCGGAGTTTCGAAGACCATGACTGTGGAAACACAAAAGGAAACGCTGGGCTTCCAGACCGAGGTGAAGCAACTGCTGCACCTCATGATTCACTCGCTGTACTCGAACAAGGAAATCTTCCTGCGGGAGCTGATTTCCAATGCTTCCGACGCCGCCGACAAGCTGCGTTTCGAAGCCCTGGCCAAGCCAGAGCTGCTCGAGGGCGATGCTGACCTGAAGATTCGCCTGAGCTTCGACAAGGACGCCGGTACCGTGACCCTCGAGGACAACGGCATCGGCATGAGCCGCGAAGACGTCATTGCCCACCTGGGCACCATCGCCAAGTCCGGCACTGCCGACTTCATGAAGAACCTCACCGGTGACCAGAAGAAGGACTCGCACCTGATCGGCCAGTTCGGCGTGGGCTTCTACTCCGCGTTCATCGTTGCCGACAAGGTCGACGTGTACAGCCGCCGTGCGGGCCAGCCCGCGGCCGAAGGTGTGCACTGGTCGTCGAAAGGCGAGGGCGAGTTCGAAGTCGCCACCATCGACAAACCACAGCGCGGTACCCGTATCGTCCTGCACCTGAAGAAGGACGAGCAGGAGTTCGCCGATGGCTGGCGCCTGCGCAACGTGGTCAAGAAGTACTCCGACCACATCGCCCTGCCGATTCAGCTGCCGAAAGAGCAGGCCGCCGCCGAAGGTGAAGAGCAGCCGGCCGAAGAGTGGGAAACCGTCAACCGCGCCAGCGCCCTGTGGACCCGTTCGCGCACCGAGGTGAAGGACGAGGAGTACCAGGAGTTCTACAAGCACATCGGCCATGACTTCGAAAACCCGCTGGCCTGGAGCCACAACAAGGTCGAAGGCAAGCTCGAATACAACTCGCTGCTGTACGTGCCGGCCCGCGCGCCGTTCGACCTGTACCAGCGCGAAGCGCCGCGCGGCCTGAAGCTGTACGTGCAGCGTGTGTTCATCATGGACCAGGCCGAGTCGTTCCTGCCGCTGTACCTGCGCTTCATCAAGGGCGTGGTCGATTCCAATGACCTGTCGCTGAACGTGTCGCGTGAAATCCTGCAGAAAGACCCGATCATCGATTCGATGAAGACCGCGCTGACCAAGCGCGTGCTGGACATGCTGGAGAAGCTGGCGAAGAACGAACCCGAGAAATACAAGGGCTTCTGGAAAAACTTCGGTCAGGTGCTGAAAGAGGGCCCGGCCGAAGACTTCGCCAACAAGGAGAAAATCGCCGGTCTGCTGCGCTTTGCGTCCACCCAGGACGACAGCGGCGAGCAGAGCGTCGCCCTGGCCGACTACCTGGCCCGCGCCAAGGAAGGTCAGGACAAGATCTATTACCTCACCGGCGAGTCGTACGCGCAGGTCAAGAACAGCCCGCACCTGGAAGTCTTCCGCAAGAAAGGCATCGAAGTGCTGCTGCTCACTGATCGCATCGACGAGTGGCTGATGAGCTACCTCAACGAATTCGACGGCAAGGCCTTTGTCGATATTGCCCGTGGCGACCTGGACCTGGGCAAGCTGGATTCGGAAGAAGACAAGAAAGCTCAGGAAGAAGTCGCCAAGGACAAGGAAGGTCTGGTCGAGCGACTGAAAGGTGCGCTGGGTGACAGCGTGGCCGAAGTGCGCGTCTCGCACCGCCTGACCGACTCGCCGGCGATCCTGGCCATTGGCGAGCAGGACCTGGGCCTGCAGATGCGCCAGATCCTGGAAGCCAGCGGGCAGAAAGTGCCGGAGTCCAAGCCGATCTTCGAGTTCAACCCGAGCCACCCGCTGATCGAGAAGCTGGATCACGAGCAGAGCGAAGACCGTTTCGCCGAGCTGTCGCACATCCTGTTCGATCAGGCGGCCCTGGCGGCTGGTGACAGCCTGAAGGACCCGGCGGCTTACGTTCGTCGCCTGAACAAGCTATTGGTCGAGCTGTCTGCTTGAGTTGATGCACAGCAAAGCCCGCTTCGGCGGGCTTTTTTATGACGAGTGCCAAAGGAGTGCTTGATGAGCAAAGTAATCGTCGAATCGCTGGTTTATCACCTGTCTGGCAAGACCTACGAAAGCCGTTTGGTCTATGAGCCGGGTGCGCTGGGCCGCCCAGGGCTGGTGATGGCGCCGAACTGGATGGGCATTGGTGAAGGTGCTGAGCGCATTGCCAAGGAAGTGGCCGAGAAGGGCTATGTGGTGCTGATCGCCGACCTGTACGGGCAATCGGTGCGCCCGTCCAATGCCGATGAGGCAGGCGTGGCGATGATGCCGCTGAAGAATGACCGTGGCGAACTGCGCAAGCGCATGCAGGAGGCCTTGGCGCAATTGCTGGGGCAGTCGAAGGCGTTGCTGGAGCCTGGCAAGGTGGCCACCTTCGGCTTCTGCTTCGGTGGCTGCTGTGCCTTGGAACTGGCCCGTAGCGGCGCCGACCTGCGTGCGGCCGTGTCGTTCCACGGCACCCTGGACACGCCGAATCCTGAGGATGCCAAGCGCATCAAGGGCTCGGTGCTGGTGTTGCACGGTGCCTCCGACCCATTGGTGCCTAAAGAGCAGTTGCCGGCATTCGAAGACGAGATGAACGCGGCCAAGGTGGACTGGCAGTTGCTCAGTTATGGCGGCGCGGTGCACTCGTTTACCGACCCGAATGCCAATATGCCGGGCAAGATGCAGTATGACCGGCGCACTTCCGAGCGAGCGTTCCGTTCGATGCATAATCTGCTGAGTGAAGTGTTCCAGCGTTGAGATTGCAGGGGGCTGCTTTGCAGCCCTTCGCGGGTGAACCCGCTCCTACGAGGGCCTGTGCCCAATCAACGATGTGTGTCCACCCTCGATCAGGTGTAGGAGCGGGTTTACCCGCGAAGGGCCGCAAAGCGGCCCCGATCACCGAGGCAACTCGATCCTCGAATGTTCCCCCGGCACCTCCGGCCAATCCCCCGCGGCCCACCTGGCCCGGGCCCGCTCGATCAGCTCCGGGTCGCTGGCCACGAAATTCCAGTTCATCCGACGCGGCCCATCCAGCGGTGCGCCGCCAATCAGTACCAATTGGCATTCACCCTCCGCATACAACGTCACCTCTTCCCCCTCCGGCAGTACCACAAGGGTGCACGGCTCCACGTCTTCATCGTTCATCATCAACTCACCATCGAGCACGTACAGCGCCCGCTGCACATGCTCGGTCGGTACCAGCAAGGTGGTCGCCGGTTGCATCCGGACATGCGCATAAAGGGTAGGGGACAGCACCGGCACCGGTGACGCCAGGCAGAACCCGCTGCCCGCAATCATGCAGATACGTACACCCAGGCTGTCACTGACGGGCAGGCTCTCGGCGGGGTGATGGCTGTAACTTGCCGGGCCTTGCTCAAACGCGCGTGGCGACGCCAGCCATACCTGCAGCCCATGCAGGCGCGAACCATGGGCCAGGGCATCTTCCGGGGTGCGCTCGACATGGGCGACGCCGCTGCCCGCAGTCATCCAGCTGACATCGCCAGGCAGCACCCGCTGCGCCGAGCCGAGGCTGTCCTTGTGCAGGATTGCGCCTTCGAACAGGTAGGTCAGGGTGGACAGGCCGATATGCGGGTGCTGGCGGATGTCCATGCCATGCCCCGGGGCATAGTCTGTTTCGAGCATGTGGTCGAAGAACACGAACGGGCCGACGCTGCGGCACTGGGCTGATGGCAGCGGGCGCAGGATCGGCTGGCCCTCGACCGTCTCGGCTCGGGGGTGGATGACCAGTGGGCTGCTCATGGGGAAGGCTCCAGGCACGGTGGAAGTGCCTCAAGCATAGCGGTTTGCCCGCCGTGGCTGAACCGTCTTGGCGGCCGCCTGGTCTACTGGGTTCGTACTTGCATGAGGAAGATGACCATGACCGCCAGAGCGCTGGCTTGTGTGCTGTTGTTCGGCTGGCTGTGCCAGGCGGCCCAGGCGCGCGAGTACCGCTACAGTGATGCCCACTTGCACTACGTGGACTTCTTCCAGGAAAGTGAAGGCATGCCGGCGCTGATCAAGGCCATGGATGCCGCAGGGGTTGAGCAGTCGATGATTTCAGGCATACCCGTGGCCAAGAAATGGCACGAAGACGAGCCCAAGCGCCCGCGCTACTACGCCGGTGATGACGCCGACGCCTATTGGTACAGCGCCACCGACACTTACGTAGCGGCGGCGCTGCAGCAATTGCCAAGTGAGCAGCGCAAGCGGTTCCACCCGTTCCTAAGTGGTTTCAACCCGGTGGACAAGAATGCTGTCAGCCATATCGAGCGCATGCTCGATTTGTATCCGGGGCTGTGGCAGGGCATCGGCGAGGTGTTCACCCGACATGATGACCTGACAGCGCTGACCAGTGGCGACACGCCACGTGCCAATAATGAAGCCATGACGCGTATCTACCACCTGGCGGCCGAGCGCGACCTGCCCGTGCTGCTGCATTCCAACATCACCTCCAAGCGCGAGCGCAACCCGCTCTACCTGGCGGAGATCGAAGAGCCGCTGCGCAACCATCCGCACACGCGATTCATCTGGGCGCATGCGGGCAGCAGCATGGAGATACACCGCCACCAGACGCAGATGGACTTTCTACTGCCGGTGCTGACGCGATTGCTGGAGGACTACCCGAACCTGTATGTCGATTTGTCGTGGAGTGTGCTGCAGCCGTATTTGCTGGATGAGCAGGGCGTGCCGCGCAAGGCATGGCTGGCGCTGGTCGAGAAGTACCCGGAGCGGTTCATGCTGGGGTCGGATGTGGTGGGGCGGTTCGGCAGCCTGGGGGAGCAGATGCACGGGTTCAAGCCGTTTCTGGATGCCTTGCCGGAGGCGGTGGCGCACAAGGTGGCCCGGGAGAATTTTCTGGCGGTGTTGCCCAAGGTACAGCAGTGACCTGTGCGGGCCTCTTCGCGGGTAAACCCGCTCCTACAGGGTGGGCACAGCGCTGAAGGCTTGTGTGGTGGGTTTACCCGCGAAGAGGCCCGCACAGGCAATACAAACAAAAACGCCCCGAACCAGTCGGGGCGTTTTCATTGACAGCAGCAGCGTCTTACTTGCCTTCCCAGCGCTTGAGCACCAGGGTGGCGTTGGTGCCGCCGAAGCCGAAGCTGTTGCTCATGACCGTGTCGATCTTGGCGTTTTCTTCGGTTTTACGCAGGATTGGCAAGTCGGCGACTTCCGGATCCAGCTCGTCGATGTTGGCAGAGCCGGCGATGAAGTTGTTTTCCATCATCAGCAGGCAGTAGATCGCCTCGTGCACGCCGGCAGCGCCCAGCGAGTGACCCGACAGGCTCTTGGTAGAGCTGATCTTCGGCGCCTTGTCGCCGAACACGGCCCGCACGCCCTTGATTTCGGCCACGTCACCGACCGGGGTCGAGGTACCGTGGGTGTTCAGGTAGTCGATCGGGGTGTCGACAGTGGACAGCGCCTGCTGCATGCAGCGGATGGCGCCTTCGCCGCTCGGTGCAACCATGTCGTAGCCGTCGGAAGTCGCACCGTAGCCAACGATTTCGGCGTAGATCTTGGCGCCGCGGGCCAGGGCGTGTTCCAGTTCTTCGACCACGACCATGCCGCCACCGCCAGCGATGACGAAACCATCACGGTCAGCGTCGTAGGCGCGCGAGGCCAGTTCCGGGGTTTCGTTGCGCTTGGTCGACAGGGCGCCCATGGCATCGAACAGGAACGACTGGCTCCAGTGCTCTTCTTCACCACCACCGGCGAAGACGATGTCCTGCTTGCCCCACTGGATCTGCTCCAGTGCGGTACCGATGCAGTGAGCCGAAGTGGCGCAGGCCGACGAGATCGAGTAGTTGATGCCCTTGATCTTGAACGGGGTGGCCAGGCATGCCGACACGGTGCTGCCCATGGTGCGGGTAACGCGGTATGGGCCGACGCGCTTGACGCCTTTCTCACGCAGGGTGTCCAGCGCTTCCATCTGGTTCAGGGTCGAGGCGCCGCCGGAACCGGCCACCAGGCCGGTACGCGGGCTGGAAACCTGCTCTTCGGTCAGGCCGGCGTCCTTGATCGCGTCCTGCATGGCCAGGTAGGCGTAGGCAGCCGCATGGCCGACGAAGCGGTAAACCTTGCGGTCGATCAGTTCTTCGAGGTTGAGGTCGATGGAACCGGAAACCTGGCTACGCAGCCCCATTTCCTTGTATTCCGGGTTGAAACGGATACCCGGACGGCTGTTGCGCAGGTTTTCGGTGACGGTAGCTTTGTCATTGCCCAGGCACGATACGATGCCCAGACCAGTGATAACGACGCGGCGCATGCGAATAACCCTTAGAAATTGTCAGTGGAGGTGAACACGCCGACCCGCAGGCCTTCGGCAGTGTAGATCTCGCGGCCGTCGACGCTGACCGAGCCATCGGCGATGGCCATGTTCAGCTTGCCCTTCAGGACGCGCTTGATGTGAATGTTGTACGTGACTTTCTTGGCTTCAGGCAGTACCTGGCCAAAGAATTTCACCTCGCCCGAACCCAGGGCGCGGCCACGGCCTGGCAGGCCCTGCCAGCCGAGGAAGAAGCCAACCAGCTGCCACATGGCGTCGAGGCCCAGGCAGCCCGGCATGACCGGATCGCCTTCGAAATGGCAGGCGAAGAACCACAGGTCCGGGTTGATATCCAGCTCGGCGACCAACTCACCTTTGCCGTACTTGCCGCCTTCTTCGCTGATATGGGTGATGCGATCGACCATCAGCATGTTCGGCGCGGGCAGTTGCGCATTACCTGGGCCGAACAGCTCACCGCGACTGCAGCGCAGCAGGTCTTCCCGAGTAAAGGCGTGTTGTTTGGTCATGCGAGCTCCTCAATAACCCCCTGCGGCAGGGGATGAATCTTCCCGGCCGGCCCGAAAACCAAGCGCTTCGAGACGGCAGCCTACAGGTAGACTATTGCGTTGTGGTGAAAGTCACAGCGCACCTGGTGAAAGAAGTACAGGTGTGCACTGAAACGTCTATTTTCAGGTCCGATGAAGGTCCTGTCCAGTGTTTAAGACTGCCGCACTTTAGCATTTATCGCCAGTCGCGGTTGTCTGACCGGGTAACCAGCGCTGCAGCACCTGCTGCAATTCGGTACGGCGCAAGGGTTTGCTCAGGTAATCGTCCATACCAGCGGCCATGCAACGTTCGCGGTCGCCCTGCAACGCGTTGGCGGTCAGGGCGATGATCGGTAGCCCGGCGCCGTTGGGCAACTGGCGGATGCGTCGGGTGGCTTCATAGCCGTCCAGGTGCGGCAGGCGGCAATCCATCAGCACGGCAGCAAAGCGCTGCTGGCCGACCCGCTCGATGGCTTCAAGGCCATCTTCTGCCGTGCATACTGCCAGCCCCAGGCTGCGCAGCATGGCTTCCACGACACTGCGGTTGACCGGATTGTCCTCCACCAGCAGTACCTGATCATTGTCCGGCACCGTCGTTTGTGCAGCCGTTGGCGGCGTCAGCGGGATGGGGGCAGGGGTGGCGAGTGCCAGCGGCATCTCCAGGGTAAAGGTCGAACCCAGGCCCTCACGGCTTTCACCGCGTAGCTTGCCGCCCATGCGCTCGGCCAAGGTACGAGCGATCGACAGCCCCAGCCCGGTACCGCCATAACGACGGGAAATCGAGCTGTCGGCCTGCTGGAAGGCGACGAACATCATTTCCAGGCGGTCGCTGTCGATGCCGATGCCGGTGTCGCGCACGCTGCAGGTCAGCCAGATCAGCTGCCGGTCGAGCACCTGCCAGCGTGCGTCGACTTGCACCTGGCCACGTTCGGTGAACTTCAGGGCGTTGCCCACCAGGTTCAGCAGGATCTGGCGGATGCGCGTGGGGTCGCCGTTCACCTGCAACTGCTCGATGCCGGCCGGCAGTTGCAGGTGCAGGCCCAGGCCGCGTTGCTGGGCGCTGTGCTGGAACGACTGGACACTGCTGGTGATCAGCTCGCCCAGGTTGAAGTCGATGTGCTCTAACTGCAGCGCGGCGCGTTCGATGCGCGAAAAATCGAGGATGTCGTTGATGACCTTCAGCAAGTGCCCGGTGGACTCGCTGGCCACTGCCGTGTAATCGGCCTGTTCATTGCTCAGCGGCGTGGTTTCCAGCAGTTGCAGCATGCCCAGCACGCCATTCATCGGGGTGCGCAATTCATGGCTCATCATCGCCAGGAAATCCGATTTGGCGCGGTTGGCCTGTTCGGCCTCCTCGCGGGCCTGGATCAGTTCGGCAATGGCCTGCTTCTGTTCGGCACTGGCCTGTTCCAGGGCGCTGGCCAGGTTGTTGATGTGGCGGGCCAAGTGGCCCAGCTCGCTGTCGTCGACGACCGGCAAGGGGGTGTTGTACTTGCCTTGCTGAATTGCCTTGACCGCATGGCCCATGTCGCTGATCGGCTTGGCCAGGCTCAGGGCCAGGCGGCGTGCCAGCAAGAAGGTGAACAGCAGGGCGAACAACGCCAGGATCCCGGCCTTGATCACGATTTCCTGCTGGCGCTGACTGAAGGCGTCATCGGACATGCCGACGATCACGCGGCCCAGGTAGTCGTCACCGATGGCCGGGGTGGTGGCTTTGCCCTGTTGCAGGAAGTCGTTGTCCAGGCGGATTTGCTGCAGGCGAATGGGCGCCTGGAACACTTCGACCCGTTGCGCGCGGTTGGCACTTTCGTCGGACTGCTCGACGTACACCAGGATGTGGTTGCGGCTGTCCTGCACTTCCAGAAAGCGTACGTGCGGGATGCTGAGGGTGGCACGCATCAGCCCTTCAAGCACTTCGTTGTTGCCCGAGATCACCCCATACTCCGACGCCGGTGCCAGCTGGTTGGCGATCAGTTGCCCGGTGTGGTTGAGTTCCTGGCGCAGGTCCTGGATGCGTACGAAGGTAAAGAAACTGATCAAGATCAAGGTCAGTAGCAGGGCGGGGCCGAGACTGATGATCTGCGTGCGGGTATGAATGTCCCAGCTCAAGCGTTTGCTCATGGGGTGGGTTCTCCCTCGGCCAGGGCCTTGACGGCGGCGTTCTGATCGATCGGTTCAAGACCCAGGGCCCGGGCCACCTGCTGGTTGCCACTGACCCCGTAGCGCACTGGGTACAGGCTGCGCGGCCAGCGTGTCGGCGGCTGGTCGAGCAACTGGTCGAGCACCCACAGCCAGTCGTCTTGGTCGCTGTAGGTACTGGCCAGGGCGCCGGCGCGAACGAAGCCGGCGTTCGGGCCGATCAGTGCCATCTGCCGGCCATAACTGCTCAACAGCAGGTTCTTTGCGGTCTTGGAGTTGTACAAGTCAGGGTCGTCCAGGCCCAGTAGCACATCGCTGTTGCCCAGCAGGTGCTGCAGCGGCCGGTTGTCACGCGGGTCGGACCAGTCCTGGGCCACGATCTCCAGGCCCAGCGGCCGTGCAGCATGGCGCAGTTCGTCCAGCAGAAAGCTGCTGTGCTCGCCGTACAGCACGCCAACGCGCCTGGCCTGCGGCAACAAGTAGCGTGCCAGGCGCAGTTGCCGTCCCAACGGTGCGTCGCTCCACAACAGTGTGAGGAACGCGGGGCGCGACTTTCCCAGGCGCTGTTCAGCCTGTACCCGGCTGACCCGCATGACCAGCGCCGGCGGGCCGGCGGTTTCTCCCAGGCGCCATTCCAGTGCTGCGTTGTCGAGCAGGATCAGGCGTTGGTCGGATTTGAGCTTGCCCGGGCGCGGCAGTTCGGTGGTGGTGCGAAACTGCACATGATCGTGTGGCCGGCGGCTTTCCAGTGCGGCGATGAAGCTGCGTACACCGGGCTGGTCCTCAGCCCCAACCAGCAGGACTTCGCTGGCGGACAAAGGCCCCAACGGCCACAGGCAGAGCAGCAACAGGCGCAGCAGCAGGGCCATCAGAACTCCAGCTCCGCGCTCACGCTCAGGCGGTGACGGCTGTCGTAGCGGTTCTGCAGGGCCGAGGTCGGTTCATCGTCCAGGCGCTGCTGCCACAGCGCCGCCAGCTCCAGGTTGCTGCCATACACCCGAAAACGCTTGGCCAGGCGCAGGTCCAGACGCTCGTAGCGGTACTGGTTGAGGGCATCGTCACCGTAATAGAACAGCGCGCTCGACCAGCCGGCACCCCATTCGCGCATCCACCCGGCCGAGCCGCTGTTGCGGGCGCTGAGGCGACGGTCGTCGGGGTTACTGGCCCAGGCATCGACATAGGCATAGGTCAGGCGCAGGCGGTCGCGCAGGGTGGGGCGCCAGTCCATTTGCGCCTCGCTGCCGCTGAAACGGGCCTTGTTGGCGTTGCTGGCGATGTACTGGTTGTTCCTCAGCGGCTCGCTGATCATGCCGGTGATCTCGTCGTAGAACAGCTTCACATCCAGGCTCAGGTCGATGTCGCTGAAGTAGCCGTTGTAGCCCAGCTCGCGCGAGCGCATGCGCTCCTGTTCAAGGTCGCCAGGGCCACGGGTCTTGACGAAGTACTCACCGTTTTGCAGGCCGAATGAATTGGGGGTGAGGTTCTTGACCGTGTAACTCCAGTTGACGTTGTTCTCGAACATGTCGGGCGAGCGCACCGCTTCGGAGTACACCGCACGCAGACCGTGGCGTGGGGTGATCAGGTAGTTGACCGCGATGCGCGGGGTCAGCGAACTGCCTGACAGGCGCGAGTCTTCGAACATGGCGCCACCCTGCAATATCCAGTGCTCGTCGGCCCGCCATTCCAACTGGCCGAACAGGCGCCAGGTCTGGTCGTCGATGCTGCCGTTGAAGTAGGTCTGCGAGTCGGCGCGATCATAGCGGTAGTTCATGCCACTGAGCAGACGCAGGCTATCGGTCAGGCTCAGGGTGTCCTGGATTTCCAGGTCATAGCGGGTTTCACGGGTGCTCTGATCGACATCGCCGCAGACCTGCTCCCGCCCTCCCTGCTCCCATTGCTGCTGCACTTTCTGCAGAAGCCCTTTCAGGGCTGGGTCGTCAGTGGAAAGGGGGGCGCCGGTCGCAATACCGCGCGCCACTTTTTCGGCGAAGTCGGGGTTCATCTGCCAGAGCTGGGTCAGTTCGGGGCTGAACGACTGCAAGGCATCACAGGCGCGCCACACTTGCTGGCGATCAAAATGCTGGGCTGAACCCTGGATATAAAGGCTGTGTTCAGCGCTGAAGTCTTTGGTCCAGCGCAACGAGCCCGCATAGTCCTTGGCGTTGACGTCGGCATTGTTCCCGGACTCGTATTGCTGGAACACCGGCTGGTAGGTGTAGGGCCGCTGATTGCTGCCTTCCTTGGCCGCCAGTTGCCACTCCAGGGTCTGGTCGACTGCCAGGTTGTGGTTGGCGCTGAGGTTGAAGCGGGTCAGGCGGCGGCTGTCGCGGTAGTCCTGGCCGAACTGGTTCTCATCGAAGCCGTCGTCCTGTTGGCCCGACAGCGACAGGCGCATGTCGCCACCGTCCCAACCGAAGCCGTGGCTGGCATAGAAGTCGTTGATGCCGTCCTGGCCGCGCGTCACTTTCAGCCGTGTACCATGGCTGTCGGCGGGGTTGCGGGTGAGGATGTTGACCACTGCCATCAGGGCGTTGGCGCCATAGCTGACGGTGTTCGGACCGCGGAACACCTCGATGCGCTCGATGTCCTCCATGGCCAAGGGGATGTCGCTCCAGTCCACCGTGGCCAGGCCTGCGCGGTACACCGAACGGCCATCGATCAGTACCTGCATGCGCCGTGCGTCGTTGACGTTGCTGCCGTGGTAGTTGACCGTGGGTTGATTGCCGGCACCGTAGCCGATCATCATGCCCGGTACCAGGCGCAGCAGTTCGGGGATGTCACGGGCACCGCTGGCGCGAATCAGTTCGCTGTCGAGTACGGTCATGCTGCCCGGGACAGCGGCGGGGGATTGTTTCAGGCGAGTGGCGGTCAGAACCTGTGGCAGGTCGGGGGTGTCGATGAACAGGTCGTCGGCCGCAGCCTGGCCGCCGAGCAGGGCGGTCAATAACAGCAGGCGCGGGTACGGTGGCGTGCCAGGGAACACGGAGCGGCCTTTGTTTCAGGATTGAAACAGGCATGGTAACTGACCTTGGCGTATTTTCCAGTGATCTGCAGCGGTTTTGCAGCGTGCCTGTCCTGACGCTTTCGTGGGGGCGGAAATCGAGCGCCGCCGGCGCGGCGCATCGCGAGCACGCTCGTGCCTGCATTTGTTGCAACGTGGCCATGACAGTGTCATCTGCGTTGCTAACCTTGGCGCAAGGCAGGCGAGCCGTATAATGGCGGGGTCGCCACTTAACTTTTGGCTTTAATGGATTGGATATGACTGAACAGCAACCTGTTGCGGTTCTGGGCGGCGGTAGCTTCGGCACCGCCGTGGCGAACCTGCTGGCGGAAAACGGTGTGCCGGTGCGCCAATGGATGCGCGACCCGGCGCAGGCCGAGGCCATGCGTGTGAATCGCGAGAATCCGCGCTACCTCAAGGGTATCCGCCTGCACGATGGGGTTGAGCCGGTCAACGACTTGCTGGCCACCCTGCAGGCCAGCGAGCTGATCTTCGTTGCCCTGCCATCGAGTGCCTTGCGCAGCGTGCTGGCACCGCATGCCGAGCTGCTGCGCGGCAAAGGCCTGGTCAGCCTGACCAAGGGCATCGAAGCGCAAAGCTTCAAGCTGATGAGCCAGATCCTCGAAGAAATCGCCCCTGAGGCGCGCATCGGCGTTTTGTCGGGGCCCAACCTGGCGCGCGAGATCGCCGAACATGCACTGACTGCCACAGTGGTGGCCAGTGAGCACGAAGCACTGTGCCAGCAGGTACAGGCCGTGCTGCACGGGCGTACCTTCCGCGTCTACGCCAGTGCCGACCGTTTCGGCGTCGAACTGGGCGGTGCATTGAAGAACGTCTACGCGATCATCGCCGGCATGGCGGTGGCCTTGGGGATGGGCGAGAACACCAAGAGCATGCTGATTACCCGGGCCTTGGCCGAGATGACCCGTTTCGCCGTCAGCCAGGGCGCCAACCCCATGACGTTCCTCGGCCTGGCCGGTGTCGGTGACCTGATCGTCACCTGCTCCTCGCCCAAGAGCCGCAACTATCAGGTTGGCTACGCACTGGGGCAGGGTCAAAGCCTGGAAGAGGCAGTCAACCGCCTGGGCGAAGTGGCCGAGGGGGTCAACACGCTCAAGGTGCTCAAGACCAAGGCCCAGCAAGTGCAGGTGTACATGCCGCTGGTGGCTGGCCTGCATGCCATCCTGTTCGAAGGCCGCACGCTGAACCAGGTGATCGAGCACCTGATGCGCGCCGAGCCCAAGACCGATGTCGATTTCATTTCCATCAGCGGTTTCAACTGAGCCCTTGGCGGCTCTGACACGAGCAAGGAGCAACACATGAACGATACGCCCGAACGCGCCCAGCGCGAGTCGATCATCCTGCGGGTGCTGTGGATGCTGGTGTTCCTGGTGGTCTGGCAACTGGCCGAGTTGCTGTTGGGTGGCCTGGTGCTGGTACAGCTGATCTACCGACTGGTGTATGGCGCGCCCAGCGCCAGCCTGATGAACTTCGGCGACAGCCTGAGCCAGTACCTGGCACAGATCGGCCGCTTCGGCAGTTTCCACAGCGACCAGAAGCCATGGCCGTTCGCAGACTGGCCGGCCCCGCGTACGCCGGAAGGTGAAGCCGCGCACGCCGTGGCACCGGCCGCGCATCCGGTGCGTGACGAGGAACCCAAGCTGTGAAGCTGTGGGTGCTACGCCACGGTGAAGCTGAGCCGCGGGCCAAGACAGATGCCGAGCGCCGGTTGACGGCCCATGGTCGCGAGCAGGTGCTGCACAGTGCGGCTTACCTGATCGGGCAGCCATTGCAGGCGATTGTCGCCAGCCCTTACGTACGCGCCCAGCAGACCGCCGCGCTGGTGCATGACACCCTGGGTTTCGCCGAACCGGTGCGCACCGTGCCCTGGCTGACGCCCGAGGGTGATGTACAGCAGGTCATCGGCGAAATCGAGCGCCTGGGGCTTGAGCATGTGCTGCTGGTCAGCCACCAGCCGCTGGTAGGTACCTTGGTCGGTGCACTGGAGCACGGCCACAGGCAACAGCCGGCAGCCATGAGCACTGCCAGCCTGGCAGAACTGGAAGGGGAGTGGCCGCTGGCCGGGCTGATGACGCTTCGGGCCATCCACTCACCCGCGTGAACTTCCCATGGCTTGTGCAGGCCACTGTTTCGCTCGCATTCTGAATGCTGGCATGGGTAAAGAGCGATAAGGCAACTGGCATTTTTGTCAGTTGTCGCACTTCACCACCGCTTGCTAGCGTTGCCACATGGCAAATATCAGGGAACGGCGAATGAGGGGTGAAATGCTGGAGCTGTTGAGTTCCCTGGACCTGCAACCCACCCTGGAACAGGTTGACCAAGGTACCTCGCTGGATTTCGCCCAATACAGCCTGCTGCGTGAATCGGCCGATGCCAAGCTTTACCACCTGATGCGCAAGGTGACCGACAACCCCAGGCTGGACCCTGCTGCGAGGCAACAATGCGAACAGGACCTGCGGACGCTGCAGGATGCCTGCCTGCGGGTTTCGCACTTGCTGCAAACCAGTTGTCTGGCCTTGCGCCGCCTGCAACTGGACTACCAGGACCAGCGTCTGGCCCGCGAGGCGCTGGAGAGCCAAGTGGCCTACATGCAGGCCTGCCTGCGTCGGTCGCTGAGCAGTTTCGACCGCTCGGCATGACCTGATCCCCCTCGCCGATGACCTTTATGGACATTGCCGAACTGCCCCGCGATGCCGACAATGGGCCATCATTCCGGTCCGGACCAGGCGCCATGTCGCAGCAGATCTTCTTCGCCCATGCCAACGGTTTCCCATCGGCCACCTACGGCAAGCTGTTTGCCGCGCTGGCGCCGGACTATCAGGTGCAGCACCTGGCCCAGCATGCGCATGACCCGCGCTTTCCCGTGGACGAAAACTGGCAAAGCCTGGTCGATGAATTGTTGCATCACCTGGCGCAGCAGGACCAGCCGGTCTGGGGCGTCGGCCATTCGCTGGGTGGCGTGTTGCACCTGCACGCGGCATTGCGCTGCCCCGAGTACTACCGGGGGCTGGTGATG
Organism: Pseudomonas sp. KCJK9058; assembly: GCF_046230975.1. Lineage (NCBI taxonomy): Bacteria > Pseudomonadati > Pseudomonadota > Gammaproteobacteria > Pseudomonadales > Pseudomonadaceae > Pseudomonas > Pseudomonas sp. KCJK9058. Next base: position 3,422 of record NZ_JBJJLR010000061.1, on the reverse strand, counting down.
CTCGACTCCCCGGTGCTCACCCGCGCTGATCAATGGCTGCTGCGCACAGCCAAGCGCTTTGGTTTCATCGACCGCATCACACCGGCCGGGCGCACTCTGGGGCGTCGCGAAACGTTCAATGACCGCGACAGCGCCCGGGACTATTTCGCTGGCAAATCACTGTTCCGCCATTTCGATCCCGATTGCCTCGACGCTTATGTAGAACATGGCCTGCAGGTGGTGGAGCAAGGGCTACAGTTGCGCTTCGACCCTGCTACTGAAATCAGCATCTACCGCAGCATCCCGCACACCAGCCCCGCCCCCGCGCGCCAGTTGCAGGTGCCGCTGGCCATGGTGCGCGGCAACCGTAGCAACGTCATTCGTCGCCACCACACCTTGGCCGTGCGCAGTATGCCCAAAGGTGAATACCACAGTGTACCGGGTGGGCACATGTTCCCGCTGGAGCGCCCGGCCGACACTGCCAGCCTGATCAAGGGCCTGTTCGACCGCTGGAGCCAGGCATGAGCGCACACGTTGAGGAAATTCGTCTGAGCCTGGGCCATATCGAACTGGCTGCACACCTGTTCGGCCCCGAAGATGGGCTGCCGGTGATTGCCCTGCATGGCTGGCTGGACAATGCCAACAGCTTTGCCCGCCTGGCACCGCAACTGAAAGGTCTACGCCTCGTCGCCCTGGACCTGGCCGGCCATGGTTATTCGGAGCACCGCCCGCTTGGCGCCGGTTATGCCCTGGCCGACTATGCCCATGACGTGCTGCGCGTGGCCGAGCAACTGGGTTGGCCGCGTTTCGCCCTGCTGGGGCATTCGCTGGGCGCGATCATTTCGGTGCAACTGGCCGGTGCATTGCCCGATCGGGTCAGTCACCTGGCGCTAATCGACGGCGTGATCCCGCCGACTGGCGCCGAGCAGGACGCAGGTGAGCGCTTAGGGATGGCACTGCAAGCCCAGTTGCGGCTGGATGGCAAGCGCAAGTCGGTGTATGCGACATTGGAAGCAGGGGTGCAAGCCCGGATGAAAGGCATGGTCGCGGTCAGCCGTGAAGCGGCGGAGCTGCTGGCCCAGCGTGGCCTGATGCCGGTGCCCGGTGGCTACAGCTGGCGCAGCGACAGCCGGCTGACCCTGCCCTCGCCGGTGCGCCTGAGCGAGACCCAGGCCATGGCCTATGTGCGGCGGGTGAGTTGCCCGGCGCTCTTGGTGGTCGCCGCCGACGGCATGCTGGCGCGCCACACCGGGTTGCTGGAGCAGCTACCCTTTGAACAGGTGACACTACCCGGCGGCCATCACCTGCACCTGAACGATGCGCAGGGCGCGGCCCTTGTTGCAGACTGTATCAATCGCTTCTTTGGCTTTGCTTGACTTGCACCGGACAAGTGTCGAGGCTTGGCGGGTTGAACAGGGAGACAACCATGCAACTGCCAGACATCCTGGAGCTTCAATTCGGCGCTGAGCGCCGCCTGGTTCGCCAATGAGCGTACCCGTTTCCATTCGCACTGCCTTGGCTGCCTGTCTGGTGCTCGCCACCCCCGTGTCGTGGGCCGGCGTCCTGCCGGTCCCGCAGGACGCCAAGGTGGTCGATCAACGCCCGGCGACGGAACAGGAGCGGGTTTACCCGATGGGCCCGCTACGCAAGATCAGTGGCCGCCTGCGGGTCGATGACAAAGTCGAAAGCCGCGGTCAGGTCAGCTCGGTAACCTACGAATTGCCTGTTGAGCGTACTGCACGCGAGGCCTTCACCAGTGCCCGCGAAGCACTTGTGCGCGAGGGTGGCTACCCGTTGTTCTGGTGTCAGGGGCGTGATTGCGGTGAGGCCAGCCTGTGGGCCAATGATGTGTTCGCCAATGCCCGCCTCAACGGAGGCGACGAGCAGCAGGCGTTCATCCTGCTACGCCGCTCGGCAGACGAGGCCGACACCCTGGTCGCGCTGTACAGCGTTACCCGTGGCAACCGCCGTGCCTATCTGCATGTGGAAGAGTTCATCGCAGGCAGCCCGCTGGGCGAGCTGCTGCCAACCGCTGCCACGGTGCTGCGCGAAATGCGTGACACCGGCAAGCTCGACTACCCTGACCTTGCTGCGCCGCAAGACGCCTGGGTAAACCTGCTGGCCCGCAGCCTGAACCTTGACAGCACCTTGCGCGTCAGCCTCAGTGGCGCCCAGGCTGAGGCCTGGCGCGAGGCGCTGGTCAAGGCCGGGGTGCGCAATCGCCGTCTTGAAGTCGGCAGTGCGCCTACAGACGGCCTGCACCTTGAACTGATCCCTTGAACGAGCACCCTCATGGTTAACAATGATCGCCTGCTGGTCCAGATTCTGCTGGTGGCGTTGCTAGGTGCCGGCCTGTGGGTGATGGCACCGTTCATATCGGCATTGTTGTGGGGGGCCATCCTGGCCTTTGCCAGCTGGCCGTTGATGCGCTTCCTTACGCGCCTGCTGGGCGGTCGTGAGACGCTGGCAGCCGGCCTGCTGACCATGGCCTGGATCCTGATCGTGGCACTGCCGCTGGTGTGGCTGGGGTTCAACCTGGCCGATCACATTCGCGACGCTACGGCGTTTGTGCGTGACGTGCAGGTCGACGGCCTGCCCGATGCACCGGCCTGGTTGGGTGGCATTCCATTCGTTGGCGAGCGTCTGGTCAACGGTTGGCAATCGCTGGACCAGCAAGGCGCAGCCTTGCTTACCTCGATCAAGCCTTACTTTGGGCAGGTGGGCAACTGGTTGCTGGCGCGTAGCGCGCAGATCGGCAGCGGCGTGCTGGAACTGACCCTGAGCCTGGTGTTCGTGTTCTTCTTCTACCGCGACGGGCCACGCTTGGCGGCATTCGTGCTGCGCTTGCTGCACCGGCTGGTGGGCGAACGCGCCGAGTATTACCTGGACCTGGTAGCCGCTACCGTGCAGCGGGTGGTCAACGGGGTGATCGGCACGGCGGCCGCGCAGGCCCTGCTGGCGCTGATCGGCTTCCTGATCGCGGGGGTGCCTGGGGCGATCGTGCTGGGGTTGGTGACCTTCATGCTCAGCCTGATCCCCATGGGGCCGCCACTGGCCTGGATCCCGGCCACCGCTTGGCTGGTGTGGAAGGGCGAATACGGCATGGCGGTGTTCCTGGGCGTCTGGGGCACCTTCGTCATCAGCGGCGTGGACAACGTGCTCAAACCCTACCTGATCAGCCGTGGTGGCAACCTGCCGCTGGTGATCGTGCTGCTGGGCGTGTTCGGCGGCTTGCTTGCCTTCGGCTTCATTGGCCTGTTCATCGGGCCGACCTTGCTGGCGGTAGGCTACAGCCTGCTGCTGGACTGGAGCCGTAACGCGGCGCAGCAGCCGCCACAACAATAAGCCTGTAACGGCCCTTTTGCGGGTTTGCCCGCTTCCACAGCTACCACACAGGCCTTGAAGGCTGTGCAGTACCTGTGGGAGCGGGCGAGCCCGCGAAG